>JAGVXS010000054.1 GCA_018303685.1 Candidatus Woesearchaeota archaeon | reverse complement strand
CTTTATTTTTTTTACGTCTTTGGATTTTTCAGCATTGTACATAAGCAAAACATCTATATCGTTAAAATCCTTAATTTTTATGGATGAGCCAAAAACCAACCCCATCTCAATGCAATCCTTAAATTTTTTCACACTATGAGATAAGACACTTAGCCATTTAGGAAACTCTTTCTCTTCCAAACTCAGCATATATTCCATAAACTTGATAGCCAGCTTGTTGCCATATTCATAAGAAAAAAAGACAGAGTTGCCAATTTTCTCTTTAGTCAACAGTTGTTTATCTGCCAAAATATTACATAACTTATTGGCGTGAGCATGGTTGATATTTAATATCCTAGCCAACTGCCTGGCGTTATACCTATCATTGTAATGCTTAAACAGGTATTTAGCTATCTGAATTTCAATCCTTGTGAATTGTATGTTATTAACATCCATATGTATTCTAAAAACATACATAATATATAAACCTTGCGATTTTAAGCCTAAGATTACTGCACTTTTAACGTGAGTGTGCCACTTGATTCTTGTCCTTGATGTACCGCTTCGCTAAAATTTCAGACACTTTACTAGAATTATCCGCCCCTCTCGATATAGCAAGCCCCTTTGCTCCTGAGCAATGTGCCTGTCGGAAGCGTTATTGCATTGTATCTTGCCTTTGCCAAGTCCTCTGCGCGCATAAGCTCGTATTTTGACAATTCCTCAATTTTTATTTCCTTGCCTTCGGTAAAATTATTTTTCAATGTGTCATAGGCTTTTTGCTGGCTCACTTTCCTGTACTGCAGCAACGATGTTACTTTTTCCATGACCAGCTCTTCTGGAACATTCAAAACCATGGGCATTGCCTCATAATCAATGTCATAAATTAATGTGCCGTGCTGGAGATACACCCCTTTGTCCATTGCTTTTGAGGCGTTGCCTGATATTTTTTTGCCGTTGACAATAATGTCATTCTTGTTTTCAAGCGCTGATTTTATTCCCAAATCGCTTAGGGTTTTCATAATGCATCGGCATATTTCCATGTATGCATTTTTTATGCTGTAGCTAAAAACCCTTATCGGCGCAATCACGCTGTAGGTGAAGTCCATTTTGTCGTGGAATACAGCCCTGCCGCCTGTCATTCTCCTCACGACATCAATGCTGTGTTTTTTGCAAGCATCCAAGTTGATTTCCTTGGAATTTTGGTATGCGCCAATTGACACAGAATTATTAAGCCACTTGTAAAACCTTATTGTGGGCTGCTCCCTTCCATTTGCCACGCTTTCATAAATGGCATGGTCTATGGCCATGTTCATGGCAGCAGAATACGGAGATTGCTCAATAAGGCGCCATTGCATATATTGAGAATTTTATTTAAGTATTTAAAAATTGTTGGTTTTGAGAAAACAAATTACTTAAGGAATTCATAAAATTAATATGCTATGCATTTTTTAATAGCTTCAACTAAACCATCATGGGGGTTAACAGACATAAACATATAGGCTTCACCCCTTGTTTCTGCAAAATGTGTTTTTGGATCAATGTCCCTAGAAAAAAAGAATTCTACCAGTTTATCTCGTGCTTTTTTTATTATCTCCTCAACTTCATCGTCTCCTAATGTTATGAGCCCACTGGCAATGTTTACTTGAATTTTGTCTGGACGCGTGTTTTGTTGGGCTAGCATACTGCCTAAATGGTTGATAATATCAGGCATAATCTCCTCGTCACAGCCCGGAGTATGGAACAAGTGAGTATAATGTGTTTCTTGATTGAATATTGATATCCCAATACATGTTGCAAGATCAGTTGTATATAATCCCCCCGGAGGTTTTGTAGTTTTTGCAGTCCCCATCTCAACTTTAAAATAAAACAGCTTTTGAAAACTATGGACATTATCAGCCTTGACAAATTGAATTCCTTTTTTTCTTGCTTCTTTTCTTAATTCCTTTTCAATGGAATGGACTGGTGTTGTATGCGTATCATAAACATCTGGGTCTCTAACTTGCCGAAAAAAATATACACGCCCCTTTTCGGGGTGCTTAAAAGGTTCTTCGATAAATCCTCCAAAAATTGGGTCTGGAGTATGCTCTTTAATCAGACTAGCTTTCCCATAATGGGCTGTAACAGTATTTCTTTCAGTGTCATATTGGATACACATATGGGTCGGTTTTGCCATGTATTTAAGAAAACGCTACAGCCTTTAAAACTTTTACTATTTTTAACTACTACAAAGATAAAACAAAGAAAAATCAAAAAAAAAGAAAAAATAAATCTATAACTTGAACCTATGATCTATGGATTATAATCCTAGTATCTTGGTCTTTTCTTGCTGTAACAGTCCCTGCAGTAAACTGGGCGCCCTTCTTTTGGCTGGAACGGTACTTCCGCATCCGCGCCGCATTCAGAGCACTTTATCTTGTGCATGGTTCTGTTCTCAAAACTTCCGTAACGCATTTTCCTCCCTCGTATTAATTAGTTACACGAAATTTACTAGAAATAGCAATTCCGATGTACCATTATTGTGGATATTTCATCCCTTTATAAAGGTTTCGGTTTTTGGTTTTTGAAAGCACTCCAGAAAGTGAATTTTACCTATCAGGCACACTAACCAAAGTCCTTGATTTTATATCCACCAGATAGTCCAAGGCATCCACTAAGCCATCGTACATGCTATCGCAATACCCATGATTGCACGCTGTGTCGTTCACCAAAACAAACTGCTTCGGCTCCTCTGCCTTTGAAAAAGCCCTTATTGCAGAGCTCAAGGGAATATTGCTGTCGTTTGCGTTGTGCATCATGACCAGTTTTCTCGGGGTTATCATGCCGATGTAATGCTCCGAGTCTATTGACAGCAGGAAATTGTCCTTGCTTTTGTCGCCTTTCGGCTCAAAGCCAAGCCCTGCAGAGCTTATAGCCAAAACTCCATTAATATCCTTTTCAATCGCGGCAGCAATAACGGCAATCCTGCCGCCAAGGCTTTCTCCTGCAATGATTACCCTGTCAGAGTCTGTAAAGGGGGCTTTCTTCAGCAGGTCATAAGCCCTTAATGCGTCATAAACCATGAGGTGCTGGACAGGCTCCTGCCCTTTTAAAAAACCTGCATAATCCCCGTCCAAAGCCGGAAAATAGCCATTTGTCTCTCCAACCCCTCTCTGGTCAATAGTCAGGACAGCTGCGCCAAGCCCCGCAATCTTCTTTGCAAGGCCAAGCTCGCTCTCTTTTGAAACGCCTGCGCCAGGCAGCAAGACAACTCCTGGAAGCAGCTCTTCTGCTGATGTAGGCAGGACCAGCAAGCCATAAATGTTGCCGTTCCTGCTTTGGTAAATTATCTTGTGGATTGAGATATTGCCTTCAATTCCGTAATCTTCTCTTCTGAATTTTACATCTTCCCTGTTATCCGGATAGTAAAGGTAGCCGTTTTCGTCTACAATCCATGATGCTTTAGGCTCTTCATCAAGCGCCCCTTTCTCGATTGCCTCATTTTTTTGTTGTGCTGCGTAATATACCAATCCCACTGCAAGAATGGCTATGATAATAATGCCAAAATGAATGTGCTTCTTTTTTATTTGCATGCCACATCAACAATTTTCCTGAAATTTGCCCTATTCGGATTGTTTTTATAAACCTTTGCCAGTTGGATAAGCCTGCCATTGTCAATGGCTATCTTTTTGCCCCTGAGTATTTCCATTGCATAGCCGCCCATCAGGAACTGGCAGAACTGGGTGACATTTTTCGGGCTTTTTGAATAATGGGCTCTTTCAAAATCAATCAGATAAGGCTTGTTTTTGCTTACTATGACATGCTTTATAGGATGATGCATCTCCTCCTTGTCGATTTTTAATTTGTCAAGGGCAAGCATTTGGCTGAAAATATCTTTTATAATTTTTTTGATTTTGCCCTTGCTGGATTTTTTAAGGCAGTCGATGATAAAATCGCCGCCAATGTATTCATAGGCAAAATAATCTCTGTCATGAATCAGTAATTTCGGGCCTATTTTGGATTTATTCAGCCTTTCCAGCCATTTTGCCTCGTTTTCAATCCTGCCGACTGCCGCGCTTTGCGGATTTTTGGATTTTACGGCTATTTTTTTGTTTTTGTACAGCCCCGTAAAAATGACTCCGCGGTGCCCTTTGGCAAGATATCTTGCATTGCTGATGCCTCTTCTCTCAAGTTTTTTCAATAACTCATTTTTCCTCAATAAACATACATAAATGTCCTCGAAGAAAATGTGCTGCTTTTCAAGCTCTTCAAATTCAAGCAGGTTATCCCTGATGAACTCCAAAACTTTTTCTTTTTTCGTCAACGAGGAGAAAACCATTAAAATAATTCCATTTGGATTCAGAAAATTATTCACATCATACAAAAACCTTTCAATCACTTCGTAGCCCTTTTTGCCGCCTTCAATTGTAATATCTTTTAATTTCAGCTCTTGGGGCAGATAGGGCGGGTTAAATATTATCGTATCAAACTTTCCCTTTATTTTTTTGAACAAGTCTGACTGAATAAATTTTATCCTTCTGTTTTTTATGTTTTTTTTGCAGTAATTGACAACTTCTTTCTGGATGTCCGCGGCAAGCACGGATTTTACACTGCTGTTTTGCGCAGCGGCAATTGCCTGTATCCCTGAGCCTGTTCCAATGTCCAGGACTTTGCCTTTGGCGCACTGCCTAGCATAGCGCTCAAGCATAGTGCTGTCTTCTTGTGGGTCATAGCCCGATTTGCAACGAACCATATGGACTCGGCGGGATTTGAACCCGCAGTCTCTTCCCCCTTCGGCGCTTTGCGGCTTACGCCAGATCTTTGATTCCAGCGCGTGCGAAGGAAGCGTCATAGCCGTTAGACCACGAGCCCAGCAAGGTAATCTTCAAAATGTTTAAATATGTTACCAAAGTCACAAGGTAAAAATGGACGTTGAGAGGGCTTTCAAACGCGAACTTGATAAAGCGGGAATGTACGGTTCCAGAGTTCAAAAGTTTGTAGACTTGGGAGTCAGAATAATGAGCTTGTGGAGGGCAGCACAATCCGGCAATAAGCAAGAAGTTAAGAAAATTGTATCTATTATTATACATCCTGGTATGTACCTCATTGACGGCAATGGGCAGTACCATTCAATATTTTGGCAAGTACAAGAATTTGTAAAAACTCTTGAGCAACTTGATTCTACTGGAGGCTATGAAAAAGCGCCTGATTTGGCTATTCAAGTTCTGAGGGCGGGAACGCAATTCACTCAGGAGCAATATGAAAAAAGGGTTTATAACGAACAACTTTGTTGTGACGTAAGGAAATTTGTTGATAGGGAAATGGGTGGGTTAAAGTTAAGTGGTGCATACGCACAAGGCGATTCTATTGAATTCTCATTTACTGATTCTGGAAGACAAAAAACTATAGAAATGATGCCATTTGCAAAGATGGTCAGAGATATTGACTATTATTTAGTTGGGGACAAGACAATCCGTCCGAGGGCGATGCTGTTCAACAGGTAACAACACATAATTTTACTTAATAAAACCTCTTAGGTTCTTAACCAATTCCCTCGGCTCTTCGCTATACACTATCTTATCCTTTTCCCCGACCCTGTTGCAGATTTCAGCGATTTTTTCAATAATGCCAGAATTGGTTATGCCGCCGCTGCCTTCAAGAACTCCAATCGGCTTTTTGAGGTGAAATGCAATCGTGAACTCATTCAATGTGCCTATCTGCCCTGATATTATTATGATTGCATCAGAGCCTGTCACAAGAGGAATGTTCCTTCCAGGTATTCCCAAGCCTGTGTATTCAATATCTGTAAAATTATCGTGGGGAAATTTGTATTGAGTTATGTGCTCGTCTTTGCTTTTTGCAGGGGAAATTGCTATGGCTTTCCCTTTATTCTCAAAAGAGCCTTTTGCAGCTTCGTATGGATAGCCCCAGCAGCCGCCGAATCTCAAGATGTGATGATTTGAAGCTATTTCTTTGCCAATCTCATATGCTTTCTTTACTGTTTCCCTGTCAAAAGGCGGCAGGGAAGCGCCGCAGACTGCGATTTGCATTTTAGATAGAAAGATATTTGTTTATTTAAAATATTTGTTTAATGGTTGTTGAATTCAATAATTTTGAGAGGCTAATAAATAGAAGGGATTTTGGCTATTATCAAGTTATACTTGCAAATCCGTAACCAATTGCGTATCCACTAGTTACCATAATTCCTGGTTTAATTACTGCTTTTGCAGCGTTCTTTATAACTTTTGTATCAGCTAACTTTTCTAAATCTCTGAATACTTCCTGTGCTTTAGCAGTTTCCAATTTTACACTCCTATACACTTCATGTCTAAATCTTTGATTTTTAGATAAATTTCCAATAATTTTCGCAAATCCATTTATTATTGCCACTAATCCAACATTTGCAACAGTTGGAGCAGTTAGAAGTGTATATTTGATTATAGGTTCAATTTCTTGATTTTTTCCATCTGCCATCCCTACATAAACACCTGAAGCAAATGGAATGATATACTTTATTGAAGTATCTAACGCTAAAGCGAACTTCTTTGCTATGTAGTCTGTTATACTTTGAGGTCTGAATTCTGGATATGAAGGATGATTATAGATATTCATTTTAATTCATAGTTGATAATAATTATTCCCTTATAAACCTTTTGTTTGCAACCACTATAAAGTTACTAATAGGATACAGATGTAAAGCCAAAGCACCGTAACCTATATCTTTATGCGTCGCTTTGGTCTTTTAATTGACGAACTCCAATTTTACTTTTAGGAACGAAATTTTTCAGAACTTCGTGACTGGGAGAAACCAACAAGTCTTTTTTTGCAGAGCCTTCTGGGAGGTTAAGTTGTGTATCTAAAGCATAAAGTTTAAAGAAATACCTGTGAGTTCCTGAAGGCGGGCAAGGTCCTCCATAGCCAGTCCTGCCCCAGCTGTTCTTGCCTGCTGTTCCTTTTGGCTCAGTGCCTTTTGCTATTTCCTTTGCAGAAGGAGGAATGTTAAAGACAATCCAATGGTCCCATGTGCCGACAGGCGCATCTGGATCATCCATAATTAAAACAAGGCTTTTTGCATTAGAAGGAACGTCGCTTATCGTCAAAGGAGGAGAAACATCAGAACTGTCGCATGTGAATTCTGACGGAACTGCCCCGTTATGCGCAAATGCGGGACTTGTTAGTTTCATGTTAACCACCCCAATATTGTAATATTTTCAAACCTTATAATTCCTTTACCAATTCCCCGGCAGATTTTTTCATGTCTTTCGCCTCATAAATCGCCCTTCCGACTATTGCGTGCCATGAATCAAGCCTTTTAGCCAAGTCGCTTATTCTGCCGCCTTGTGTTATCAGTCCAGGGGAATAGAAAACAGGATTTTTGATTTTTCTTTTTATCAGATTTACATATTCCATTGCCTTTTCAGGCTTGTTGCCCGGAATCACAAAATCTGCAACTCCCATTGAGGCAGCGATTTCATACATTCTTTTTGGCGCATTATCATATATAAAGCCGCCTTCTTCGCTAAGGTAAGCCGGGTGAGTCATCTCCCCCCCAACTATTACATTCATTTTTGCCTTTTGCGCAGCCTTAATCCATGCTGCCTCTGTTTCAGGGCCTGCCTGCGGGAATAAAATCACTGCATCAGCTAATTTGCAGGCTTTCATGAATTTCTCGCCTATTTCAGGAATGTCTGTGCCTGCCTTCTGATGGTCGTAAATTACCGGCAGTTTTGTATATTTTCTTATTGTCTTGACAACTTTTTCCATTCCGAACGGTATCACAAGCTCAAAGCCAATCTTGTAGGCTCCAGTACCTTTCACAGAACAAGTTGCTTTGACTAATTTTGACAATTTCTTCAGGCTGTCAACATCACAGCTCGGTATTATTGATTTTTTCAGCTTGATTAATGGCATTTTAAATCACCCTGTAAATAAATGCTGCAGATAAGACTCCGATTAAGACAAACAGCGCCCAAAAGTCCTTTGCAAATTGCTTTAACGTCATACTGCAACCCACCCTTCAGGATGCTTTTTCCAGTCCATTATGTGGTTCAGCTGCTCTTTTGAAATATATTTATTTTTTAATGCTCAAAGCTTATTTTTGATTTTTCCAGTTCATACGTAAAGATAGCAATACAATACTCCGCTATGCCGCCTTTTCCTCTCACAGCATTAATTGTATTCATTGAACTGCTTCCGGTGCTTATCAAGTCTTCAACAACAATATATGTTTTGCCTTCTTCAATTTTTCCTTCGACTAAATTTTCCCTGCCGTGGTCTTTTGACTCGCTTCTGACATAAACCATCGGCTTTTTCAGCTTCTGGCTGAGCCATGCAGCCCACGGAATGCCGGCTGTTGCAGTCGCTGCAAAGCCATCAAACTTTATCTTGTTTTTTTTAATTCCCTCTGCCTTGGATAACTCATCAGAATCCTGTTGTCTGTGTAGATTGGCGACAAAATTCCTGAAGCCCACCTGAAAGGCGGCTTTGTGCGGAGCATTACGGCGTTCAGCTTCAGCAAGGTTTCGGCGATTTTATCTTGCATATCATACCTCTTTGTCTTTTGCATATCTTTGAGTCCATCTCTTGTATAATGGTTTGAGTTCTTTCATTATTTCTTCATACTCTTTGTCATCCTTATCTAGCAAACCTATATGTTTCTTTAACCCAGCGCCTGTTTTGATTTTAGGTTTTTCATTTATCATTTTTGAACAAATCTAAATTTATATCTAATTATATTGCACTTCTCTCCCCTTTACATCAAATATCTCCCCATTGTCATAAACTACATTTCCATTTACAATTGTTGTTACAGGCCAGCCTTTTAATATTTTACCTTCGTAAGGCGACCATTTGCATTTTGTCAGCAAGTCTTCGCTTCTTACTGCCTGCCTTTTGCCCAAATCCACAATAACCAAGTCAGCGTCATAGCCT
>JAGVXS010000053.1 GCA_018303685.1 Candidatus Woesearchaeota archaeon | reverse complement strand
CATAGACCAAAAAATGCAAGTCACGAAACTATACTTAATTGGTGCAGAAAATATGTTTTGAAAGTAACCAAATACACAGAAACTTTACAGCCACAATTAAGCGGTCAATTTTATGCCGATGAAACCGAGATTGACAGGGAAAAAGACCGCAATGACATTTTTTGGTGTAATGTCGATTGGGGAACTCGATATATTAACGCTACGCTTTATAGCCCACATTCGCAAAATATGGAGGACGCTGTCGAGTTTATGACAAAAATAAAGCAGAGCAAAAGACTTCCAAAATATATTCAGACTGATGGCGGAGTTTTCTATCCGACAGCTTTTAGGAAAGTATTTGGAACTTTATACAAAGATTTGAAAATCGAGCATAGGATAAACAATGTATCAGTAACCAAAAAGCATAATGTAAGGATTGAAAGTGTATTTATGAAAGTTAAAGATAGAGTTGATGACTTTAGAGGATTAAAGGCACTATGGTCTGCACCGATATTACTTCAAGGTATTATAATACAACATAACTTTATTGAAGCCCATACAACAACAGGACAAGTGCCTTCAGAATTGGCAGGGCTTAAAATGGAGTTAGGGGTTAATAGGTGGTTAGGGTTGATTAAGGTAGCTTCCTATAGGGTATAATTTGTTTGGATAATTACTACCCCTCGACAGAAATGTTTAAAAAGGAGGACTTAAATAGGATTGGTTGGTGTATATGCAAAGTTATACGTTAGCTGTTATCGGTGTAATATTAATTACTTTAATTATTATTTTATGTTTAAACTATCGAAAGAAGATTTTTAAATTTTATAAGTCTAATATTAAAAAATTAAAAAAAGCAAAGACAATTCGCCATTTATTTTTAATCTATTCTATCTCTTTAGGCATATTGTCTACTTTAGTATTCTATTTTGTTGGAATAAGTATAATTTATTCATTACATTATTTTGCTTTTATATATGTTACTTATGGATTGATTAGAGAGATAAGTGAAACAAGTAGAAGAGAACATTTATTAAAGAAACAATTATTTAATTTTATAATTGTTTATTTTCTAATAATGATTGTTTATATACATTTATTTGCTTCACTCTATTCCTATACATTTAGGTCAGAAAATGGCTATTTTCTTTTAAACGAAAAAGTATATATAATAGATAGTGTTACTAATTATTTCATAAGCGGTTTAAATTTTATGTCTTATGACATAGGTTTAGTTCCAGTAGGGTATATGAAGTTTATTTTACTTATACAATTGTTTGTATCTCAAGTAATGATTTTAGGATTTTTTTTCATTATCTTTAGTCAATTATTAGGGAAAATTGATATTGATGAAGGTATAATAAAATGAATAAATTAAATTTGGGTAAAAAATCAGAGTTTTTAACTTTATCTTTAATATTGATTTTATTAATAATCGCTGGATTTTATTTCATTAGTGATAAAATAGGAGAAAAATATACCAATATAGAATATGTGGGAGATTCTGTCAATCATATCTTTTATAATTTAAATAGTCATAATCCTTCCTGTGATTTTAATGCTATAGGGATATACAAAGAAAATATAGTTTATTTTAAAAATTCTAATGAAGCTATATCTAGTAATTTTACGCTTGATTCAAAATGTAATTAGAAAAAATAAATATAGAACATTAAGAAAGTAATTATCAAAAATACACCAGAACTTAATATGTAATCTAATTTAACATCATCTCTTTGCCAATCTTTAAAAAAATCCATTAAAAACGCCACAACCACTCCTCTTTTTACTATAAACTTATTTTGAGCCATTTTATTTAAATATTCTCTTTTTGATGTATCATTTTAGTATACTAGTATATAAATATGTTGTTTTGTGGGTGACGTTTACTTTACAGCTCACCCAAAAAACAGTAGCTTAACCATCTGTATAACAAACCCTATAAGCCCGATAATCAGAATCCCCAGTCCGCTTACCTTGACAATTGTTTTGAACTCAATTGCATCAGGCTTTTTTGTGACTTTAAGCACCCTGAGGCATTCGCCGATAAAAGCTCTGATTTTGTATTTCCATGAATTAATGTCTTCTGTTTCTTCCATTTTTTTGGAGTATTTCTTGTTACTATTTAAATATTGCACATTATGGATTTTATCTTTTTCTGAACCCAAACTTCTTGTTGTAGTCCTTGTGGTCAATAATATCCAATACAAAAGCAATAATCTCTATTTCATCGCTTTCAAGCGTGTAAATCATCCGCCAATAATCCGGCAAGTCAACAATAAACAAATTATCTGCGTCATATTTTTTCCTGTATTCTTTTGGGATTAAATCTTTTTTTGCATTTTCTCCATAAAATGGATTGTTAGTAATAACATCAAATATCCTGTTAATAGCATTAAGAAGTGTTATATCTTTTGAGCTTGTAATTCCGTTACTGCGCTGCTCGCCAACTATTCCGTTTAAGTCTTTGAACGCTTTTTCTGCATCACCAACCAGTTTAATAGTAATCTTCTTTTTTATCCTGCCTTTGTAGACTTTCATCTAACAGTCAGTCCCTGCATCTTTTTTAGCCTGCTCTGCGGCTTGAATGCCCAGAGAACTTTATCGTCATGAACCACAATTTTGCCGCTATACTCAAGATAGTCAATAACTGCCATCAAAGTCTGGTGCATGACTTGCTTTGGAAGCATTCTTTTGAGTTTTCCAATAGTCAATACTTCGCTTGCCTTCCTTAAAGTTTCCTCTACCATTAAGACAGTATTAAGCGTCGGGCTTCTTTGCTCGCTATAGTTCCTTTTCCTCATTAAAAGCGCTGCTGGGATCATATCAAGTGATATGGTATCAACTGATATATAAATGTTTCGGTTTTTAGAAATATATTTTTGTATTATTTTTAAATATTTTATAAATTTATCTAATCCAGAAACTCAATTCCAAGATGCTGCTCAATTTCCTTTTTTTTCTTGTCTGTTGCCTTCTTGCTCGAGCCGAAGATTTGCGATGATTTAACCCCAGTCACTATAAGCATTGTCCTTATCGTCTTTTCCATGTCCTTGTAGATTTGGGCTCCCCATATTATTCTTGCATCCTCGTCAAGCTTTTCTGTTATTGTCTCAACGACCTTTCTGGCCTCGTCAAGAGTCATGTCCTCTCCTCCAATGACATTAATCAATGCGCCGTTCGCGCCTGAAATATCAACATCAAGCAATGGGTTGTTAATTGCCTTTTCAACAGCCTCAACAGCCCTGTTTTCAGTGTCAGACTCGCCAACTCCAATCAAGGCAACTCCGCCGCCTTTCATGACAGCCCTTATGTCAGCAAAGTCAAGATTTACAAGCCCTGCTTTGGTCACAAGCTCTGCAATTCCCTTCACAGAATTAGTCAAAATCTCGTCAGCAACCTTGAATGCTGTGTGCAATGGCAGCTCCGGCGCCAGCTCAAGCAATTTATCGTTTGGTATGACAATCAATGTGTCAGCCACCTGCTCCATCTTTTCCAGGCCGACAACGGCATTTTCGTACCTTCTGTGCCCTTCCATGGCAAAAGGCATTGTGACAACTCCCACAGTCAAGGCGCCAAGCTTCTTTGCAATCTCGGCAACAACTGGAGCAGAGCCGGTCCCTGTGCCTCCGCCCAAGCCGCATGTCACAAAAACCATGTCGCAGCCCTGCAAAGACTTTTTTATCTCTGACTCCTGCTCTCTTGCGGCTTCCTCGCCTAATCTTGGCTCAGAGCCTGCCCCAAGCCCTTTTGTCAGCTCTCTTCCGATCAGTATTTTTTTATTTGCGGTTGTGTAAAGCAAGTCCTGGGCATCGGTGTTTATTGCAATTGTGTCAACTCCGATTATGCCTACCTCTGTCATCCTGTTGATCGTGTTGTTGCCGCCGCCGCCGCAGCCGACAACCTTTATTGTTGCACGCTGCCTTGCCAGAAGCTGCTCAAGCTCTGCATCTATGTCCTGCACGCTTTTGTCCTGCTGGACAGGCTTTCTCTCTATAGAAAGCAGCTTAGGATTGTCATTAAGCTCTGCCTGCATTGCCTGTTCTATAATGCTCACCACAAACTCACCTTTTTACCAGTTACTACTAAAAATTTAACAAAATTTTCAATCCCGAAAACTCATAAGGAGTTTTCGTTATTGCAGAATGGTTATAACTAATATTTAAATCTATTTATTTTTTCTCTTCAGCGGCAAAATCAATGATTTTTATGCCAGGTATTGTCCTTAAGGCTATTGCCTTGAGATCGTCAACTGCTTCCTTGGGAATTTTCTGCTTCGCTTTTACTGTTGCATTGCCTTCGCTTAATTCAACCTCTGCGTCTTTGGCGTTCAGGTGCGCTTTGAGCAGTGATTTTAGCTTTTCCTTGTCGTCATCAATAATCTTATTTATCCTGACTTTATAGACCAAGTCCTTGCCTGCAAGCGGATGGTTGAAGTCAACAAGGCATCTTCCGCCGCTTACTGTCCTGACAACGCCGAACATGCCGTCAATACTGAGCTGCAGCCCCGGAATCGGCTGTATGTTCTGCTGCCTGAACTTGCCTGCCGGAATCATCTGGATAAGCTTTGCATCTTTCCTGCCGAAAGCATTCTCGCGGCCTATCTCAAATGTATACTCTTTTCCTGTTTCCTTCCCAATAATCTGCTCCTCAAGCCCTTTCAGAACATGGCTTTCGCCGACACATATAACAGCAGGAAAGTAATCAGCATGCTTGTCATACACTCCATTCTCCTTTGCAACCTTCTCTTCCGTTGTGTCAAATACAGCATTGTCTTCCTTAATTCTGCCAGTGTACTCTATTTCCACAAAATCATGATTTTTGACAATTGCCATAGAACTAGCCTTGGGGCATTTATGATGATTTATAAAGATTTCTTCTTTGATTCAACAAATTTGATTATATTCCCCACAACTTCATTAGGTGCAATTTTTGTCGTATCAACAAAGCAGTTGTACAATTTTTTGTTAAGGTAATCAATGCCATAATACTTTTTATATCTTTTCTTCTCGCTGTCTTCCCTTTTTTTAATGTTGCTTATGGCATCTTTCAGGCTTTTGCTTTTTTCATGCTGCCTTTTGTCTTTCAGTATTCTCTCTGCCCTCACATTGTCATCAGCGTCAAGAAAAACCCTGACTTCAGCATGCGGAACGAAGAATGCAGTCAGCCTTCCGTCAACAACAAAGTCGTCTTTTTCCTTTCCAAGCTCCTTAAGCTTGTTGTCAAGCTCAAAGTCAATTGACTTGTCGGTTTCAGCCAGCCTGTTCAGCTCAAGAAGGCTTATACCCTTCTCTGCCGCCATAGCCCTCATCAGGTCGCCTATGGAATAATGCCTAAGCCCAAGCTTCTCGGACAGCAGCCTTGCCACAGTGCTTTTGCCTGTGCCTGCCTTTCCGGATATGGTTATTCGCATATAATGCTGATTTTATAATTGGTATATATATTTTGTTTTTTGGTTTGTAAATTTAATTATAATATCCCGTTTTGCGATTTTTGGCAAAATTTTTAAATAGGCGTTTTTTCTGTTTTTACCATGAAACAGACACTGCTTGACAAAGCCGGCATTTTTTTGCTGAGAAAAGGCTTCACAATCAAGAATCTGACAAGGACTTGCTTTGACATTCTTGCTAGGAGGGGCGGGCAGATACTGCTGGTTAAGGTTCTTGAGGACGCGAATTCCATAAGCAGGCAGTATACAGAAGAGATGATTTCTGTAGCATCGTATGCAAACGCTTCACCTTTAATGGTTGCTGAAAAAGCAGGAAGCAGGCTCGAGGACAACATCATCTATTCCAGGTTTAACATATACACACTAAATTTCAACACATTTGCCAGCTGCGTCAACAACAAATTTCCGTTCATAAAAAGAAGCCAGGCTGGATTGACAGCGTCCATAGTGGGCAAAAGGCTTAAGGAAAAGAGGGAGGAGCACGGCTACTCCTTGAATGCATTGTCAAAGAAGATTGGAGTTACTAGCAGGATGATAATGAAGTACGAGAATGAAAATTCAGAGGTTACAATAAACAAGGCTATGAAAATCTATGACTTGTTCGGGCACCATGTTTTCAATGAAGTTGACGTTTTCATGCAGCAAAAGCAGCCCAAAAGCAAGTTCGAGACAGAGGTTTCAAGAAAATACGTCGAGCTTGGATTTGATGCAACCGAGACAAAAAAAACGCCTTTTGACATCATGGCAAAAAAAGACAACGAGCTTATTTTCACAGAGGTGAGCGACAAAGTCAACCCCCAGATGCAGTCATTGTCAAAATTGCTGGATGCCGACAACCTGGTTATATTCCGCAAGAAAAAGCCTAAGAATCTGCCTTCAATGACAAAGAAGGAATTCATGGACTTTGAGAAGGCTAATGAATTAGTCAGGTTTTTGAAGGAGTTTTAGAAAATTTTCCGAATTTTTTGATAATTTGTTTTATCTTGATGGAACTTCAACCATAACTAGACTATTGTATCTTTTTTTAAGGTCGTTGGC
Organism: Candidatus Woesearchaeota archaeon; assembly: GCA_018303685.1. Taxonomy (GTDB): domain Archaea; phylum Nanobdellota; class Nanobdellia; order Woesearchaeales; family GW2011-AR4. The sequence continues at coordinate 530 of JAGVXS010000053.1, read as the reverse complement.
TCTTAAAATATTGTATAGCTCCATACTATTTAATACTAAGGGGATTCTTGCAACTGGATCATCTTTGAATATGACATTCCCAAAATCAATAATTGCAGGCTTTATTTCGGGTGTAACTAAAAAATCATTCCTGTTCAAGCCCAGTCTGCAAACTCCCCTGGCATGGCACTTTTTCATAATAACTTTTAATTCCTCAAAATATTGTTCAGGAAGGCTTCTGTTATAATCCCTTAGTGCAATGGCTTGTACGTATTGTGATATAAACGATTTAGGTGAATCTCTTTTAACAAATTTCTGAACCCCTTCCATATCTGCTAGAAGTTCCAATGCCCTAATTTCCCTGTCCACCATCTCTTCAGGGGAAACATTATACCTTAAACCGCTGCTTTTTGGCTTTAACACTAACTTTTTGACAAGATTATCATCTAACAATTCCACCAATGAGCCCTCGTCACGACTTAATATCATTTTGTCTATTGTGTTTTAATACACCATTTTTAAACCTTTCATTTTTTGTCTTATGCAGTACC
>JAGVXS010000049.1 GCA_018303685.1 Candidatus Woesearchaeota archaeon | reverse complement strand
GCAAAGGAAATACAGCAGGCAATAGAGAAAAGCACAAATGCCTCTGTTGTTTTGTGGATGGGCTCGTGCTTTGGCGCCTGCGACGTGCCTTTACAGGTTGAGAGGCTTGGGGTTGACCTGCTGGTACAATGGGGGCATTCTACCTGGAGAGGGAGCTGGCATTAAGCTTTAAATACAGGCTTTTATTCTAGGCTTTGATGAAAACCTATTTTGTCGTTACAGGAATCTTGATGAATAAAGGCAAGGTTCTTATTCTCAAAAAATCGCCAAAGGACCACCTTTACCCGAACAAATGGAGCTTCTGCTCAGGCTATGTAAAGGAGTTTGAGCCTGCGGAAGGCAGCGTGCTGAGGGAAATCAAGGAAGAGACTGGGTTAAATGCAGTCATAGCGAAAAAAGGCAGGCTTTTTCAGGTAAGCGACAAGTCAAAAGGAAGGTGCTGGGTTATAATGCCTTTTCTTTGCAAATCAAAGTCAAGAAATGTCAGGCTTGACCACGAAAATGCCGAGTTTAAATGGATTAAGTACAGCGATATTAAAAGATATCCAACTGTCCCGGGACTGGAGAAAGATTTAAAAGTACTGGGATTGAAGTGAGTCATATGGGGCGGCAAAAAATATTTCTCGGGGCAGACCATGCGGGATTTAAGCTTAAGGAAGAAGTGAAAAAATACCTGGAAAAAGAGGGCTTTGAAGTTGAGGACGAAGGGGCGCATTCCCATGACAAGAATGACGACTATCCTGATTTCATTGTGCCTGTCGCAAAAAAGGTTGTAGAAAACCCAAGGACCAAAGGAATAATTTTCGGGGCTTCGGGGCAGGGAGAGGCAATTGCCGCAAACAGGATTAGTGGGGCAAGGGCTGCGCTCTATTACGGAGGCAGCATGGAGATTGTAAGGCTGTCCCGCACGCACAACAATGCCAACATCCTCTCGCTAGGAGCAAGGTTTCTAAGCAAAAAAAATGCGATAGAAGCTGTCAGGCTCTGGCTTAAAACCGGGTTCAGCGGCGAGGAAAGGCACACAAGGAGAATAAATAAGATCGACATCTAAAATGCAGTTCGCAAATTATTTTTCTGCCTCCATAATATCGTTTTCAGGCCTGCTAATCGGCATAATGCTTGCAAGAATAGCCCCGGAGGAGCAGAAGCCGCTGGAAAAATATTTTTTGCAGGGAAGAAAGGCTTTGCTGCTGGCTATTTTCGCCTTTTTGGCGTTTTATTACTTTAACAATTATTTTAACCTTCTTGTGCTGCTGGCTTACCTCATCTTTTTATTGCTTATAGAATACAAATTGAAGGACTTGTTCAAAAAAAACATTGTTGTTTATGCGCTTCTTGGAGTCCTGTTTTACCTGAGCTCAAAAAACACAAACCTTTTTGCCATTGAATCAAGCCTTATGCTGCTTTACGGTATGCCGACAGCCTCGCTTATGTACAGCAGAAAGGAAAAGAACGAGTACAGGATTATTTTTTACAATATAGGGTTTGTTATTCTGGCAGATTTATTGTATTTTATTTAGCTACCACTTCTCATTCCTTATTTTCAGGTAAAAAGCCGTGTGATTTACTATAATGTGGAGCACAAAGCTTAAGATTACTGACACAAAAAATATTTTTAGCGTCAAGTCAAAAACAGGCATGATAAAAACTAAAGCCCCCGCCACAAAGTCAGTCTGGTCGAACGGAATGAATCTTTCGCCTGGCTTTATGCCCAGCCTTCTCTTGAAAAAGCTTTTGACTGCGTCGCCCGTTAACGCGCCAATTCCCATCAAAAGCCCAAGCAAAAGCCAGTTTTGATAGTTGATGAATGTTATATCTGCAAAAAATCCCTTATTGTACAGCAAAAACTGCAGATATGCAGCGATAATCGCAAAAATAACCCCAAAAATCAAGCCCCTGAACGTCTTGTGGCTGCCAAGAATCGGCTCATTACCTATTTTTTTGTTAAAATCAATCGGAACCCTGAATAAATCAATTCTTTTAACTATTACAGGAGCCATGTTTGCAAAGTATGCAGGCAGCATCAAGTAAAAGCATTTCAGCAAAAATATGAGGGACTCTTCCATATAACCAAATTTTTAAATATAAGTTTAAATATTTTTGCATAGCCCAATTTATAAACTTTCAGAAAACTATTTAAGCAATTATAAATCTTACGGCTTTATGAAGTTTAAATTCAACATCCCCAACAAAATAACACTTATAAGGGTCAGCCTGATACCATTATTTGCCATAATTCTTTTAGTGAAAATCCCTTATAAAAATATCTTGGCAGCCTTCATCTTCGGCATGCTTTCAATCTCTGACTTTCTCGACGGCTATTTCGCAAGGAAAAAGAGGCAGGTTACAGAGTTCGGCAAGCTTATCGACCCGATTGCTGATAAATTGCTGATTTCAACAGCATTGATTTTTCTGGTTGCGCAGGGCTATGAAGGCATTGAACTGTGGATGGCTGCTGCAATAATCGCAAGGGAGGCTATTCTGACAGGCATAAGGGTTTACCTGCTTCCAAGCAAAATTGTAGTGCCTGCAAGCAATTTCGGCAAGGCAAAAACCGTGGTGCAGAGCATTGCAATTGTTTTTGTGCTGCTGGAGATTCCTTTTGCATGGTGGGCGATGCTGCTGGCAGTGCTCCTGACGCTTGTTTCAGGCTTTGAATACCTTTTCAGGATAAGGAGAATGACAGGCAACAGGATAGTAAACCTCCCAAACCTGATAACAATGGCAAGGTTTCTGCTGGTTATCCCGTTCGTTTATTATTTCCTGAAAGCAGAGCTGCACATCTCGCTTCTTATCTTTGCAGTAATAGCCCTAAGCGACAAGCTTGACGGCATTTCGGCAAGGCTGATGAATCAGAAGACAGAGCTTGGCTCTGGGCTGGACTCTTTTACCGACTGGACGTTGATAATAACCACATTTGTTCTTTTGGTTATGAAAAACTACATTGATGTTTTGTGGGTTGCTGCGCTTGTCGCGCCTTCGCTTATAAGCGGCATATTGAAGATGATTTATGCAAAAAAGCTCAGGGTGGTGCCTGTAACCTTCATAGCAAGGCTGAGTGTAGGCCTGACTTATGTGGCAATAATTGCAATATGGATTGATTTCAAGTATAAATTTTATCTGCTGGCTGCAACTTTAGTTTTTGTGTACATGGCAATGATAGGATATGTGATTAAGGCTCTGGAAATTCCTGAAACTGCAAAAAAGAAGCCAGTCAACTAAGGCAATTTTTTTATTCTTAATGAAGAAACCATTAAAATTCCCAGCACAAGGTATACATAAGGATAGAATTTTATCGGCGTGCCGAGGAAATAAGCCAATGGTATTATAATGCCGTTCAATGTTATCGGCATGCCCCGGAAAGAGCCTTTAAAGTCCATTATGTTGTATCTTGCAAGCCTCAGAATGCCGCAGAAGATGAATATTGTGAACGCTATCACCCCAAACATGATTTGCGGCTGGCTTATTTTTGAGGAAAACTGCATCAGGCTGAAGCCGAATATTGCAGGCGCAACGCCAAAAGAAACCGTGTCAGCAAGGCTGTCAAGCTCTTTGCCGAATACGCTCTGCTGCTGCATTGTCTTTGCAATTTTCCCGTCAAGATAGTCAAATACAACAGCTATAATAAGGGTGTAGGCAGCATAATCAAAATTATTGTTGATTGAGAACACTATGCTTACAATCCCAAGCGCGGCATTCAGCAGCGTAAACAGGTCTGCGAACTTCAAAAGCTTTGAAATCCTGAACTCATCAAGCTCTGTCTTTCTCCTTGCAAGCCTGAACTCCGACTTTACAAGGGCGTAAATGCCTGATGCAATTGTAAGCGCCAGCGCGGCGTACATCAAATACCAGTCTATCTGGAATGTAATCATTGTATGGAGCAGCGCCATTAGCTGGAAAAAGTAGCTTATCTTGCCGAGTACTGTCGGCTTGAACTCCTTCCTCAAGCCCTTGTAAAGTAGTATAATGCCGCCGATTATTGTCAGCATGTCCCTTCCAAGTATCACAAGAGCAGCCCAAAAAGGAATTATCCCTTTGAAAGCCAATGCCATGGCTGTCAGGTTTACAAGAATCTTGTCGGCAAAAACGTCAATTATGGAGCGCATCTGCGACGGGTATCTTCTCGCTGTGAAAGTTTCAAAGAATCCAACCAGCGCAGTCAGTATGAAGATAAACAGGGCTATGTTCCTCCTGTCCAGGGCAAGGGACACCGCTACAATGAAAGCAAGCACCCACCTGAGCCATGTAAGTGCAAAGAAAATTTTTTCTCTCCTGATCTTTAATCTCATTTGTTGCTGTAACCCATATATTTTTTAATTTTTTATATCGGCAATTATGGTCAAGCCTGCTTTCATGCGCTGGCCTATTTTGGCTTTCAAGCCCACCACTTTCGGAATCACAATTGTCGTCTGGCTTGACAGCGCTATCATTCCTATTTTACCGCCTTTATTAACTTTTTCTTTTTTCTTAACGTAGCACTTTATCCTTCTTGCAAGAAACCCCGCAATCTGGATGACTTTTATCCTGAGAGTCTTGTTTTGGATTATGATTTCATTTTTCTCATTCCGAAGGCTTTTTTCCAGGTCATAAGCCTTAAAGAAGCTGCCTTTTGTGTGCTTTATTGACTTTACCGTGCCTGCTATCGGAGCCCTGTTTATGTGAACATCAAAAGGCGACATAAAAATTGAGATGACATAGCATTCCCCGGCAACATCATTTGTCAGTGTTTTTATCTTCCCAAGCAAGCCCTTTTTTATTTTGACCTCATTTTTTGAAGTGTCTATGATGCTTATGATTTTCCCGTCTGCCGGCGCGACAATGTTGTTTCCTCCAGGAATCAGCCTTTTCGGGTCCCTGTAGAAGTAAAATAGAAACAGAATTAGCGCAGAAATTACAATTGAAAAGGCTAAAATTACCCACCCCATAAAAATCACAATCTGGTTTGATTATTTAAATGTTTTCAAAGCCTTGTTGTTCCAGATCAGGATTGCCAATGCAATCAAAGCAAGAGTGATGCCCGTTATGACATGCTTCAAATGGGTTTGCTCGCTTAAGCCTATTCTTGCATGAAATACATGCGGCAAAAAAGCAAGGAAAAATCCGATAAAAAGCAATGTCGTGCCTGAAACATCAAGAAATTCTTTCGCTTTCATAAAAAAATAAAAAAGAGCCTTATGCAGACTCTTTTACTCCGTAATGCACGCCAAGAGAAACTGCGCCTATTGCTATGTGCAGCCCGCTGATTGCCGTGTTTATGGCAAATATGCTTGCCAGCAATCCGCTTGCCCCCGGCACGAATCCAAGCACCCCTACAACAGCCGAGATGTATCCAAGCCACATGTTTGTCGGCTTGCCGCTTCCCTTATATGCAAACCAAACTATAGCTGCCCCTCCAACAAGGTGCAGAATGTTCTGTGCAGTGTTGACTCCGAACAGTGCTGAGTCGGGGCTGCCAACCAGCGGATTCGGGACAAATCCCAAAATCCCAACAAGCACCAAGACTGCTCCAATCACCATTGCATATGTTTTTTGTACGTCTGCGATATAGACCACCTCCTTAATGGTTTATACATTCTTTTTATCGTGTGTATTTAAGCTTTTCGTCGAATTGTATAATGCAAAATATATATCCAAAACATTTTTAAGAGTATAAACATTCCATAATGCTATGAAATACGCCATTTTAGACTGCTACACAGACGAGCCTGCAGGCTTGGGAGTTCCTCCTTACCTTGGCACTTATCCAAGGTACATAGCAGGCTTTCTTAATGAGGATGTTAATTACTTGACTATTGATGATTTAAGGCTGTGGAAGAAGCATAATGGGATTATTAGAGAAACTAAAACATCACAAAAAACAGATATAACTACATATAATTTAACAATAAATTACAAAAATATTCAAAAAATATTGGAAGAAACTGATACTTTGATTGTTGTGCTTGGAGTTCATGTTCCCGGGAAATATCTTTCTGCTGTGCCCGGCACTTTGCACGAGATAATCCCAATGATTAAGGAGCTGAATTGCAGGAAAATACTGACAGGGCCTGCTGTTTTTGGCACGCAGCTTTTTGGAGGTAGGTTCTTTGAGAAGGCTGATTTATCGGTTTTTGACAAGGTTTCTTATGAGATGTTCAACTTCAAGTACTCTGATGTTAAAGATTATTCAATCAAAGGAGCGCAAATAATCAAGCAAATACCTAACATTAGAATGATAGAAATAGAGACAGGGCATGGCTGTGATATTGGCAAATGCTCGTTCTGCACAGAGCCGATAAAGAATAAGGTTGAATTTCGGGAGAAAGAAGATGTATTGAATGAGGTTATTGAGTTTTATAAGCTGGGTGCAAGATACTTTAGGCTTGGAAAGCAAACCTGCTTCTATACTTTGCCTTATGCTGCTGAATTGTTGAAAGATATTAATTCCAATTGCCCTGAAATAAAGGTTTTGCACATTGACAATGTCAATCCTGTCAAGGTTGTTATGGACAAGCAGAATGATTTTGCAATAACAAAAGCAATTGTGAAATATTGTAGCAGCGGTAATATTGCTGCCTTTGGAGTTGAATCTTTTGATTTGGAGGTTGTGAAGGCAAACACGCTGAATACTCCTCCTTCTATTGCCTATGAGGCTATAAAAATACTGAATAAATATGGAAGTGAGGGGGGGAATGACGGAATGCCCAAGTTTTTGCCCGGAGTCAATATAATATTTGGCTTGCGAAATGAAAGCAAAAAAACACATGAGGAAAACATGAAATGGCTGACTAGGATTTATGAGGAAGGATTGATGCTTCGCAGGATTAACATAAGGCAGGTTGCAATCTTTGAAGGCACTTCTCTCTTTAATGAAGGCAGGGACAAATTTCTTCGAAAGAACAAGAAAATGTACTGGAAATGGCGCAATGACATAAGGCAGAAGATTGACTGGCCAATGCTGCAAAGAGTAATTCCAAACGGGACAATCTTGACAAACTGCTATGCAGAGATTTATGACGGCAAAACCACTTTCTGCAGGCAGTTCGGAGGGAAGGTTGTTAGTTATAAATATGTTATTGTATAATTAACTACAGAACTTAATTATAAAAGGATGTCAAATTAATATTCCCCTTCCATCAAAAAATGGGCTATAGCGGATGGGATGGTTAATTATGTATTTTTAATTTTTAATCTAATTATATCAAAATCATCTTTAGTCGTTATTTTTAACTTTTTTAAAATAATTTTTTAAAATAATTAAACTCATAGTCTATCGTATCATGCTGCAATAAAATTAATGATAATTTATCTACTCGTTTCACTCTCATTTTCTATTTTTCTTAACTTTTACTATGCATAATTACTATATAATTAACTACAGAACTTAATTATAAAAGGATGTCAAATTAATATTCCCCTTCCATCAAAAAATGGGCTATAGCGGATGGGATGGTTAATTATGTGATAACCAATTTTAATAAATTTAATAACAAAATTTATATATAGGTAACTCTTTCAATTAAAATAGCTAGTTTTAGCCGAAGTAACTATACTTTAGGGATAACATAATTTTATATACTTAAGAATATTCCAAATCTACTTAGGAAGGTGTTAAAATGGAAATATCCAATTTAAAAGAAAAGATAGAAAAAGCCAAGCAATGTGTTGAAGAAGAGTCCGAATTTAAGAGAGAAATTTTCCTAGCTGTATTATTAAAAGATATTCTTACTGAAGAAACAACGCAATCTACACAAAAAAAATTAGAAATAAAATCACACGAATCTAAATCAAAACCACTTTCAATCAAAGAATTTTTGATAGAGAAAAAACCAAAGAATGATGTTGAAAGAGTTCTTGCTATGGGATACTTTTTAGAAAAATATCAATCTTATACTTCCTTCAATTCCGATGATTTAAAGGACGCTTTTGTCAAGGCGAAAGAACAGATACCCAAAAATATTCATGATAAATTATATCTCAATGGTAGAAAGGGACATATAACCGAATACCCCGAAGATAAAGATAATAAAAAAGCATATCACTTAACAGCGACTGGAGAAAAAATTATAGAGGGTGGATTCAAGGATGAATAAATGGAAGAGGAATACATAAAAAAATTTGAGGAATTTGATGAGAGGTTAAACAGAATTGAAAATACCCTTTTCTCCACAAGTGAGCCTCTAAAAAAAATAAAAGGGAATTTTAGTGGTTTAGCTGGAGGTATAAGATTTCTGATTAAAAATGATTTTTTTAATGAACCAAAAACGCTTAAAGAAGTAATTAACGAACTAAAAAGAGAGGGTTATCATAGGTCTATTTCAGGTGTGGCAAGTACTTTAAGCGTAACTTTTACTGCTAATCAAAAAATATTAACAAGAATAAAGGAGGAAAAAACATGGAAATACGTAATCAGGAAATAAAGGATGAATTAGACGAATTAATTGTTGATGGAGGGCAGGGAATAAACACCAGTCTTTTGGCGGAGCTATTGAAAGGCAATTTAACATTAAGTAAAGATGGAAATATTAATTATGAGGGTCTTTTTTATAAACTTTCAGAGAGGAAAAGAATGTTACTATATTTGCTAGCAAGAAAAGTAATTGTAGACAAAAAATTAAAAGAAATTAGAGAAAAAGCAGATTACAAAGAAATTGCTGAAGGTGCATTTATCTCACTTAAAAATATAGCAAGAATCCATTTAAGAGATTTAAGAAGTGTAGTGTCAAAAGATAATGAGGGATATTTTATTCTCAATTACAATTTAATAAAGTGCAAGGAAATACTAATAAAAAATGGATCAAGAAACTAAAAAAATTTTGGAATCTCATGAAGAACGAATCAAAAAACTAGAAAAAACTCTTGAAATTAAAAAACATAAAAATATACAATATAAAGATGAAGAAGCAGTAGATTTTAAGGGATTAAGCGGTGGAATCAATTTTTTAGTTAAAGAGAATTTTTTAATTGACTTAAAATCTGTTGATGAAATATGGATGGAATTAAAAAAACATAGTTATATTTATCCAAAAACTTCTGTTACAAAGATTCTTAATGTAGATTTTGTTAATAAAAAGAGAATTCTTAATAGAATTAAAGAAAATGGTATTTGGAAATACGCCATAAGAAAATGACTACAGCAATAGAACTAATCAAGATGCTATATAATGAAAGCTTTTTTGCTAGTTGGAGAAGTTTTCAAGAGGTTAAAGAAGCATTACAAAAGAAAGGTTTTAATTTTAGTGACCCACTGATTTTGGTATCTTTAAGAAGGGCATCCTCTAGAGGACTATTATCCAAAAAAACAGAAGATAATCGAGTTAAATTTTCTCAAAAAGTTCCTCCTCAAATTAAGATAAAGGAAAAAGATATTGAGGAATTAAATAGTGTTTTATCCGAAATAACAAAAAAGAAACTAGGCGATAGATTCCAGCAGGATATAAGGGAACTTAATACAGCATTTACTTATGATTGTGGCAATTCAGCGGCTTTTCTTTTAAGGAAAATACTAGAAAAATCTATTTTTTACGTATTTGCGGTAAATAACAAAACAAAATTACTCAAAGACAAAAATGGAAATTTTATGGGTTTACAAGATATGATAAACTTATGTGCAAAGGAAACAATCAAAGGTATTCCAGTTTTGTTGCCAAAAACAACCAAAGAAATAGTAGGTATAAAACTCTTAGGAGATTCTGCAGCCCACGATTATTTAATGAATATTGAAGTTTCAGAAATAAATCATCAACTTCCATTTTGGACCATAGCAATTAAGGAGTTATGTGATAAGCTTTAGTACATCAAAACGTTTTTTATTATCAAATTGATCAAAATCCCCCAACCCTAAAAAATAATCATAATACAATATATCTATTGGAAAAGCACTGGACATTCTTGGCTAAACTATTTAAACAAGACAATCCTCCTCTTTCTAAAATGACAGAGCATGAAAAAGAATTAGCAGTATTCCAGGGAAAGAAAATAAGAAGGATATGGCATAGTGATGAATGGCATTTCTCTGTT
>JAGVXS010000048.1 GCA_018303685.1 Candidatus Woesearchaeota archaeon | reverse complement strand
CTTTTCTTCAAGGCTATAAATTCAAATTCTGAAAAATTGCTATTTGTCTCTTCAATAGTAACTGGCATTGCTATAGCTTCTAAACTCTTTGGCATTTTTTTAATTCTAACATATTCATATTTTATATTAAAAAATAAAAATATAGAAAAAAATAAAGTCGGCAGTTCATCAAAATTAGTTACTGTATTCGGCATTTGCATTTTATTCCTATTTGCCTTTAATATCTTAATAAATATAAGATTTATAACAGAAAAACTGAATTTGTATTTCATAAGCGCTGTGTTGTCTGTAATCTATGCAATAATGCTTTTTAAAACAAGGGGCATATTGAATTTCTACTACAGAATTTTAAACATGTCAATATTAATTGTGATTTTTACATTTATTTTTTCGCCTACACATCTATCAACTTTTGCCATATCAAAAACATTTAATTGGTTTTCCACCTGGAACTCTTCAGAACTTGCTAATTCAGCCATATACGATTATGTAAAGATATTGTACATAAGATTGCACTTTCCTGCAAATCTGTTATTTCTATTTGGATTAGCCAGCTTGGCTTTTAGACATAATGACAAAAGAGCCTGCTTTTTATTTTTGTCATTTATTGTGCCGTTTGCTGCCCTGAGCTTATTAAAATGGAAACTCACATGGCATATGATGTTCCTTCTGCCCATTATTTACTTAATTGTTGTTGATTCTGTATTTTTAATTCAAAAATTTTTTGAAAAGCGTGCAGGTAACATTGTTTTGTGGATTTTTGTAATTCTGCTTATATTTTCTGAAACAAAAGTTTTACTGGAATTGCATCCCTATTACGAGTTGGATGGCTACCAATATGGTGAAAAGAATATAGGCTACAACAAAGCGTCCTTTTTGTCCGTACAAAAAATGCCGCAGGCCGTTGATTTTCTGGTTTCAAATGTGCCTGAAAACAGCTCGATAGGATACTTCTTCATGGATTATTATGCTTCAAACGTAAAAACTTTCCAGTTTTTGAAATCTTATGCGCCTAAAAAAAGATATGAGTTTATTTTGTTAACCAAAGATAACATTAATCAGGAAAATTATGATTATGCCTTAGTGCACTTTCGTGCAAGGGATTTTATGAAGAAAGTTGATAAATGCACTTTATTCAACACAATAAGTCATAAAACTATTGATATTTATTATATCTATAGATGCAAAAAAGAAATTAAAAATTTAAGTTAAAATTGGTGTAATCTAAACTAATTCATAAGTTTCAATATAATTTGTCTTTTTACCTTGGTTATAGCCATCCTTAAAAATATCCATTAAAACCTTCCCGTCAAAATCCTCTGCCATTGGCTGATTGTAGATGTAAAGCAGGGTTGGCGTAATATCGGTAATGGAAGCATTCTCTATCTTTGCGCCTTTCTTGATTTGCTTTCCTTGGGCTATGAATATTCCGTATTTTGTGTGGGGCGGTATGTGGGGCGCTATATAAAGATATTGAGCCATTGTCATATTCTGCGCCCCGTGGTCAGAAACAACAAAAAATGCGGTGTTTTCATCAGCCGCCATTAAGAACTCGCCTATATACCCATCAATAATCTGATAGTATTCATACACTTGTCTCTGCTCGTTTTTCTTGTCTTCCATATGCCAGCCGTTAAAATAATAGTTATGGGCGAAAATGTCAGTGCCTGCAAAATAAACAAACATGATATTTGATTTGTGGCTTTTATATAAGTCCAATGCAATCTCTTTTGACATCATATCCAATTCAAATTGGAATTTGGTTGATATGCCTGAATGAAAAACAGTTTCAATCCCGCTTATAAGCTTTGAGAATTCTGCATTGCCTTTCTTGGACTTCTCAGTATTTTTTAATTTTTCAATTACAAATGGTATCATTCTATGCGTTATTTCAGTATCAAAATTCAGCGAAATATTGCTTTTTTTCATTATTGCTTCAGAATTTTCAAGAAAGCTGTAATCTTGCAAAATGCCCCCATTGCTTTTGGAAACCAGCAAAAAATCCGGTATGTACTTTAAAAATTTCATCTCGCCATTGATATCAGAAAAATAACTATTATATGCAGATACTTTTTTTATTATATAAAATCCCGTGACAATCGTGCCGTCTATCCTAGGCGCATAGTCAAATTCCTGAAATCCAACCAAATCTAGTGTGATGTTTTTGTTTCTCAATATCTCCCACAATGGCTTGGCTTTCATATTTCTGTAAAGCTGATTTTTTGTATCCTCTCTGCTGTAATCAAAATGGCTTTTTATGCCATGCTTGGAGGGCAATTTTCCTGTAAACATGCTTGCCATATTTGGAGGTGTGAACAAAGGATAAACACTTTGCAACTTTCCCGAAACGCCATTTTCAATTAAGTAATTTAGGTTTTTCAGCCTGCCTTCTGAAACCATTTTGTTGATAATCCTCCAGTCTCCGGCGTCGAGAACAAAAACAACAACCCTTTCATTTGAATTTTGATTGGCATCCCTGCCAGAAGATAGTATTCCGTACGCAACAAGCAGCAATATTAAAGCTGCTACAAAAAATATTCCGATGAATTTTAAAATCTTGATTTTAGCAGATTTCATTTTATTAGATATAACTCTTAATAGATTGGCACATGACAGACAAAGTTGGCAATGGAGAATTAAGTTTTTCAGGCCAGTCTATTTCATTAACTCCATAGCGTCTGGCTTTGAAAATAGCAGTATTTGGCCATGGTGTGGAGTCAGAGCCAAAGGGGTTGATAAAATCCCAAACAAGCTCTTTTTCAGGAGTTACTTCAAAAAGATACCCTAAGGGTCCATGAATAATAAGCGTGTTGCCATTCGGAAGCCTCTGGGCTCCGCTTGTTATATCCGCCTTGAATCTGGCTTTCTCCGCACCAGTCTCGCCGCCGTCAAACTTCCATACAATCTTGTTCTTCTGGGGATCAATCTCAACAACTCTGCTGCCCTGAAGCGGACGAGGGCTCGGCTTCCTGAAAACATTATTATCAAATACAAGTACATTCCCATTTGGCAGCATAGTTGCATCATGCTGATAGGCAAGCATTGATTTTGGAGTTCTCCATGCAATGCTGCCATCGCTTTTTTTAACTATTGCAACAGTGTTTATCTCTCTTAAGCTTATCAAATAAGAATCTTCATAGCTGAAAGCCTCATCTTCATCGTCGAAAGAATATCCATAAATATACCTTAAAGAATTTGCATGAGTCCATTCTGCGCGGGGAGTCAATGGCCCGAGAGCATCATTTTCAGTATCCAGATGCTGGTAAGCGTGCCAAGTCCATACAATATCACCAGATTTACTAATTTCTATTATAGCATCTGCCCAGACATCACCTTGAAATTCCGTGCCTGAAACGCCTCCCTTGATTTTTTTAGCCATGTCTTTTGGCACAGGCTCCCATACTAACGCCGCAACATTTCCGTTAGGAAGTATTTCAATATCATGATGAAGCTTGTCATTTTTATATTCCCACAATATTTTACCGTTCCAATCCAATTCCTGAATTATTCCAGTCCTTCCCCCAGCAGGAAAATCCGAGTCATTCCCAGGGGCTATTAAAGTGGTTACAATATTACCATTTTTCTTGAGTATTGAATAAAGAGGGCGATGCTTAGTCTGCCATTTATGAACTGGCTTGCCATACAAGTCAACCAAATAGATTGCGCCATTCTCGCCTTTATCCTTATGAGGGGAAATCAAGGCATAGCCTAAGCTTATTTTATCCTTATCAATCACAGGAAAATTTCCAAGGCTGCTGTAAGCCTTAAGGCTGGATTTGCAGTAGGTAAAATTCAGCAGCAAATAAATTACGCTTATTGCTGCAATAAAGTAAACAGAATAGCGCAATAATTTTACTTGATTTTTAAAATACCTGCCAGAAAAATAATCCGAATTCCTCTTTTTAATGTTTTTTACCATAAAATTAATTTGAAATTTTTTAATAATATATAAGTTACTCGATTCTTACAGCAAAATAAACCCCAAAAAAACCCTCTTCAAACAAAAACCCCTTCTCAAACAAACAATCCAGCATTTCAGTCAAAATCATTGCCCTTCCATTCGGCTGCCTTCCCTTATTTTCTTTATTCGTCATTAGAGTCCTATACGGACCTTACTAGACTTCTCAAAGTCTTCTATTGATATCCCTGATTTAACGCCAGCTTCAATCAATAGCTCCATCATTTCTCCTATGCTGATATCTGCTAATTTTGCTGCCTCGCTTAAACTTAGTTTTCTTTCTTTATATAATGCAATGGCTCTTTCTTTACTTAATCTTTCCAAATCTCCCCTTTTAGACATAGATAACATCCCTTTTAATATCCTTGGCAACAGATTTAATCCTTATCCCTTCTACGCCTTTTGGAGTTAAGATATCAATCTTTCTGCCGAACAGCTTTTCCAAATAACTTACAAGGTTCATAAAATTGTCAAAACTCGGCTCTGCAAATTCTACAATAAAATCTATATCGCTGCTAAGCCTCTGTCTGCCTTTAGCGTAGGAACCAAATAATCTTATATTATTTACTCTGTATTTTTTTAGGGTATCTTGTTTCTTTTGAAGCAAGCCCAATATCTCTCTTTATGTTAAAGTTTTTTTCTTAGCCATTTTTAGATTATATATACCGGCAATGCAGGAACATATATCCTTAATAAAACTTTCTACTTAAAATGATATTTAAGAGCTAAAACCCAAAAACCCCTCCTCAAAAATCACCTTCTCAAACAGGTAATCAAGCATTTCAGTCAAAACAGCAGTTCTTTCGCTTGGATGTTTTTTATTGCGAGAGCAGCCACTTCCAGACAGGCAAAACTCTTATTCTTTTGCCTTTAATTTTCAGTTCGCTTTCCTGCTCATACGTCAAAATAAGGCTTTCTTTTACCTTAAATTTATGCATGGCTTCCAACAAACCGTTAACTTCCCTTTCCTTATCATCATCGCTCAGAATATAACAAACCTGCAATGCCATTTTGATTTTGGTTCCTTCCTTAATCAGAAAGTCGCACTCATTCTTATTGGAATAATAATATACCTCCTTATTTCTTCTTTTTAATTCTATAAAAACAATGTTTTCCAGAATTCTGCCCTTGTTCATTGAAAAATTTAAGCCTCCTATCATGTTAAAGGCAGTATCTATAAGGTATATCTTTTTCGGTGAATTAAGCTGCTTCCTTACTGAAAAGTCGAATTTTTGCAATTCAAAAAATAGATAAGAATTGTTAAGGTATGAGATATACTCTTTTACAGTTATCGAGTTAGCTAATCCAAGGGTTTTTTTAAGGGAGTTGTAGGTAAATAGGGAAGAAACATTTATTGTAAGTATATTAACTAATTCTTTGATTACTTTCTGCCTTTTAATTGAATATCTGGCGATAATATCCCTATACAGGATGTTTTCATAGAGTGTCCTTATATACTCTTTGTCATTATTTTTTAAATATTCTGGAAAGCCGCCACTGGATGAGTATTCATCAAATAATTTTATTAGCCTCACTTTTTTTTCTGCTATATAAGAATGCTCCTTTTCGTATTTGACTTTCTTAAAGCTTAAGTATTCTGCAAAAGAAAATGGGTAAACCTCAAAAGACTTGTACCTTCCAGTCAACCTTGTGCCAAGCTCTTTGCTAAGAAGCGATGCGTTTGAGCCAGTAATGACTAATTTCTTGCCCTGGTCTTGGAGCCTTCTCACGAATGTTTCAAACTTTTCAATATTCTGTATTTCATCAAAAAAATATATTTTTGGACTGCCGTAAACCTCAATTAGAACCTCATTTAACTGCTCGAAATCCTGCGCCTTGAAATCTATAAATCGCTCATCCTCAAAATTTACATAGCAGCAATCTGCTTTATCCCTAATCATCTGCTTCAATATTGTTGATTTGCCGCTCCTTCTTATTCCTGTTATTATTATTACTCTGTTATCCTTAAACCAATTTAATATCTCAAGTGATATGCCTCTCTTTACAATCTCCCCTATAACCAAATTTTCACTTTTCTGCTGAAGCACTATTTGCCTTAAAATATCTTTGTTAAGCATGCTAATTGTCAATTAGCACTAATATATAAATGTTTTCATTGGCAGTTAGCATTATGGGGTATAAGTAGTCAAACATATACATTTTAACCCTGCTAAAACTACATTTTTAGCTATAAAAGTGGGTAATAGTTATAAGGCTGCAGATAATTTTAATGCTAAACAAGCCTTTCAAACAAAACACCCTCAAACAGATAGCCAAGCATTTCCATTAAAATAACTACCATTTCACTCGGTTGCCTTCCTATAATGTTTATTTATAGCAAATCACACTAATATTCGTACCTTTTCGTTGTGATTTGCTTATTAGGAAATAATAAATGTATACGAAAATTAAAGTTATTTCCTATAACTTAAGCCCAAATTTCTTTTGCTTATATGCCTTTGCTCTGCACTTGCGCTTAATTTTATGCCTTTGGATTTGGCAATCTCATGCATGTCGTATATGCTTGCGTCCAATATTTCTGCAGCCTTTCCTATGCTCAATCTCCCTTTGCTGACTAAGCCAATTACATAGCTTTCCAATCCCTTGTATAAAAATTGCTTTAAAACAATAGCCTTGTTTGTATGCTCTTCCCTGCTTTTCAGCTCTATCAAAGGGATTATTTCATCTTTCAGTTTCATTGGGTATACCACTACCATTTTAATCCTCCATTATATCTTTTTTAACATCACTGTAAACATCTTCTTTAATTAAATCCTTCATTTTTTCTAAATAGATTAATGCAGTTTTCCTGTCAATTTTGTTCTCAACTTTCATTAAAAGCGCCAAATCTGCAGGTATGGAAAATTTTATGTTATTTTCTTCCAAATATTTTATGAAAGCTGAATCATCTGTCACTATCACCCTGTTTCTTTCTTCAAAATAAAGACTCGCTGCTGACATTTCTCCTTTGCCTAAATTTTCCTTTGTTTTTCTTGATGTTTTTGGATCTTTGATTTTCAATGATTTCTTATTTATCAAGTATTCAATTTTTAAAGCATCTTGGTGCAATCTTCTTTTGCCTTCGTCTACAGCCTCATTCTTGACTTCGGTTGTTACAATGCAATTATAATGTCTGCAAACATCTTCTAACATCCCTGCTTTAGTTAATTTAATCAAGGCATCAGAGTCTAATATAAATTTATACATTATTATACTTTATTATACATACTTATATTTAAACCTTTCGGTTTCAAAACCATCCTAGAAACCCTTCCTCAAACAAATAATCCAGCATTTCTGTCAAAATATAATTCCTCTCGCTTGAATATTTAGGTATTGCACTGTCATTCTCTTTATAGTTGCACACAGGGCAATTGCCGATGTAAGGCTTGTATGCCTATCACAGGATATCTTCTGCAAGTTTTTGGCTTTCAATGTAATCAGACAGCTCCAAATTGCTTTCTACTCCCAATTTAGACAATAAGTCCATCATTTCTGATATTGCCAAGCCGGCAATTTCGGCAGCCTTGCCTATAGAGATTCTGTTTTCCCTGTATTCCATTATGGCAAAGTATATTTTGCCGAGCTCCACAAGCTCCCTTATCGTTGTGGACTTATCCTTTCGCCCTTTAATGGAGATTTCCTCAATAACCTTTAAATCATCCTTTGGCAGCCTTACTGTCATTACGGTTTCCATTCGCCTCATTTTAATTCCTCCTTAAGCTTTTGCATTATTTCATCCGAGTATCTTCCGAATTTCTGCAGTTTTTTTATGGTTAAATTTAATTCTGCTTTTCCCATCAGTTTTTTCTCATAAAAGCGCACTATCAACCGCGGCACTGTGGTAAATCTTATTTTTAATATCCTGCAGGCATTTATAGCCTTTTTATCATCGGTTATTATTCCTGACTTAATCCCTATGCACAAGCAAATCGCTTCTGCCTCGCCTTTGCCCAAATTGAAGTCTTGCTGAATTTTATTGCATAAGGGCTGGTTTGAAATGCCCCTTTTCGCTATTGCCTTCTCTTTAATGCGTTTTTCTATAATCTGGGCATCAAACAGCTCTTTTCTTGCCGTGCATTCGGCATAGACTTGCTCCGGAATCACCAAACTTTCCTTGATATTTTTTATCAAAATATCCAAAGCGCCAATCTTTGCCAATAGTATGAGCGACGAGCTGTCAATTACTATCATGTAATACAATGTATTACCTATGTAGTATTTAAACCTTTCGGTTTTACAGGAAGATGCGCATAATTTGGAAATATTCACACAGGCAAAATAAACTTCAAGAAATCCTTATCAAACAGTATCCTCTCAAATAAATAATCAAACATCTTAGTCAATATAAGCGTTCTTTCGCTTGTGGATTTTCCAATGATGTTGCCGTTCTCCATGTAGCTGCACACAGGGCAATTCCCAATGTAGGGCTTGAAAACATTCATTTCCATAAATGGGCTTGAATTAATTGAAGAGCTTATCAAAGCCAACGCCTCTTCGTCTGAAGCAACATCGTTATAGCTTTGGCTTATATTGCCCATCTTAAACAGCTCAATCCCGATTGACTCCTCGTTTGCAAAAATATCGCCGTTTAATATATAGCCCAGTTCGCTTATAACTGCGCCAGTGCAAAAATTGCCAAGCTCCGGGTAAAAAACATCATCAGCATTTGTTATTTTGTTCAAAAGTATGGAGGCAAAGCGCTCATTAAATACAGTCCTTTGGTTTTTTTTGTTAATGTTATATGCGTAATCAATTGTTTTTTTCCAGAAATCGCCTTTTGCCTTTCTTGCAAAAAAAGACCTGAAATTGTTTTCAGCAAAAAAATCCACAATCTCCTGCTCTTTGCCTAAAATATCATCTGAGACATCAAGGTAAAAATTAACCCTGTGCCTTCTCTGCAGCTGCTTAATCAATTCAAATGTATTTTCAGGAATTTTTATATTGTCTAATGCAATCCAAACATCAAATTTATTGCTTATCAAAAATTCAACAAGCTCATAGCTAATACTTTCTAATCCCAACTCAATGCTGAATTGCACAGATTTGCCTGTTTTTTTGAGTTCTTCAGCAAATTTGCCTATTACTTCAAAATTCTCCAGAAGCTTGCCTTTAAATTTCACAATTAATTCCCTTGACGGGCTCTGCACTATAAAATCTACAATCTTTTTTATATTTCCTTCATCAAATTTTTCATCATCCAGAAAAATGACGTGATGGTAGGTGCCCCTGAACAAATGCATTGAGCGCTGCCTGAAGTCATCAACCAGTTTATCAGCATTATCCTGGGTTAAAACAAATCCTTTTTCCTTTAATAGGGAAAACAAAGCCTGATTTTCCTCAATTTTATCATGCCTCACCAAATCAAACTCCTCTTTGCTGAGGTAAACCCAGAACCCAAAGTCATTTGTCAGCAGGAATCCATCTTTTAAAGGCTTGAACCTGTAATGGTTAATAACATGCTCTTTTTCCAGATTGAAGTAGGTCAAAGCCATTTTAGCTTTTTATCAGGTCCAGCAGGTAATTATAAAACTCATACCCGAGTTTTTGCATGTCTATCTCGTTAGTTTTTGGCTTCAGGACAAGTTTTTCGCCTTCAAAGCCCGAATCGCATACATCATGAAAATCAGCCATTGATTGCCTGATAATCTCTTCGGGATAAAAAGTTTTGTTAAAAGTCAGAATGACTGCATTATTTTCCACAACAACTCTTTTCATTTTTTCCACGGCTTGGAGTTTTCAAGGCTTCCTGTTTCCTGCGCATGCCGATGCCCAGTATGCATGCCTGCTGTCTGAAGAACCCTGTGCAGTATGTGCTCTCTCAAATGCGCGTTTCTTGCAAGCTGAACAGCATAAGAGCCGTAATTCACAAGCTCATTGTTGAATTCCATGGCTATTTTTTCCATTTCATCAGTTTTTTCCTTTGGCTTTATCTCAACTATAACTTCTTCTTCAGGATTGCCGTCAAGAACAATGTAATTTTTATCAGTAAATATGTAAGCTGCTGAAAATATAACATCCAAAGGGTATACTTTTGGATTTACAGAAACAAATATACTGCCGTCTTTTATCTCATAATTTCCCATGAAAACAGGAATACCAACATGTTTTATAAATTTTGCTAAACAATATTTAAAAAATGCAGAATAATAGTAAGTATAACACCTGAAAATAGGAAAGGAGCAAATGGCATTGTTGATTGAATCCTTAAAGTCCTGAACGGCAGCCTTTTCTGCAATGATTTGAGCCTTTTAATGTCATTTTTGCCCAGCACATCCGGGTTAAACAGCAATCTGCCCTTTGATTTTGCCTCGCCAATTATTGAAAAGCTTTTCATTCTCTTGAAATACCTGCCGCTGCGCCTGAATATCACTTCCGCAGGAATCATGCCTTCCCTTAGCTGGCTGAGCTGCACTTCGTTAGAAAAGTATTTCATGCCCATTGATACGATAAAAACCCTTACAATCAAAAATAACAGCAGCAATGCCAAAAACCCGGGCAAAAAGCTAAAAGTATAGATGCTTTTGTCAAATAATATCCGCGCCAAAGATACAGCTAATGCTATATAAACAAAATCAAATCTGAAAACTTTCTCAACAAAATTGTAAAGCAAATACATTATTAGCAGCAACAGAAATATGTTTCCCCTTAATCCCAAAGAATTTAAGGAAATCTGCGCCAGCCACGAAATGCCGAAGATAAATAGTGCCATCCTAAGCATGTTTTTGGGGTTAAGGGCTCTTTTAAAGTGGGACAGCTTTTCTCCATAGATAGTCTTTAAAAAAATCTGCACTAAAAAATATGTCATAATCGGCACAAATGTCGCCGCTAAAATAGTGAAAAATGAGGAGAATCCCTTTGAGTGAATCGGCACTAACATAACAAAAGCAAAAAACAGCTTTGCATCGCCTGCTCTCCAGAGCCCCATATGCCAGAGCGCAAAGCCTACAGCCAAAGCAAGCATGGCGTTAAATGCAATGCGAAAAATTGAATCTATAGTTAAGCCATATGCATTCCCAAGCAGGAAAAGAGATGCATAAGCAATAACTGAATAAACAATCGCCGAAACAACCCACTTATTCCTTATCTTCCCGAACTTTATGTCTTCATAGGAAGTCACAATACCCAGAAGCAGAATCATGGGGAAAAACCAGTAAATGAGCATAAAATTTTGTATTTTGGAATGTATAAAAACATTTCTAATTAAAATACGCCGGGACTGGGACTTTCAAACAGCTATCTGTGTTAAGCCAGGCAACAAGCTATGCTCTATGCCTTGTGTGCAGATACACTATTTTTGAACCCAGACATCCTTTCGGAAACAAGCTTTATGGGTTGCTTCCAGGCTTGCGCGATTTCCTGAATTGTTTGCAATTTACCAGGTTACGCGATCCCGGCATTGCTTTGTATTTATTTTTGCTTTATAAATGTTTGTTGGAATGCCATTTCCACAAATTTTAAATAGGCTAAATGATGCTGTAATCCCTGAGGTGGCTTTAATGAAGAAATTGCAGTCATTATTTGTTGTTCTAGCTGTTCTGGCGGTTTTGACAATAGCATGCTCGCAAACAGCCGGGCAGGCGGCAGACAAGACAACAGGGAGAACGCAGGGCTCCGGCAAGGTTGTTGCGGTTGCGATCAAGGGCTACAAGTTTGCGCCTGCCGAAGTCAACATCAAGAAAGGGGAGACTGTTGTATGGACTAACGAGGATGCTGCGACGCATACTGTAGAGACTTCTGACGGCACTTTGAAGTCAGGGGAGCTTGTGACAGGGGCTGCATTCCAGCACACATTCACAAAAGCAGGAAAATACGAGTATGTCTGCGGGCTGCATTCGAACATGCACGGCTCTGTGACAGTGCAGTGAATATAAAAATTTAACAAAAAACCAATTTTTACTTTTTCTTTCCTTCCCTTATCGCCCTGCAGTCACGGCAATTGGCTGAGCCCAATGAGCCTATGCCCCAAACTATGAACAGGGCTGTCCACCATTGTATGTTCCAGAAGGTAAGCATTCCCAAGTCCCTCAGAAGGAACACTACGCCAAAAACTAAAAAAGTGGCGCCGCCTAACTTTATGCACTTGCTGCATCCCATCATCATAGACATCACCTTTTATTATTTTTTATACCCTTTGGGAAAGGTGTTTAAATAATTTGTGGTTTTGGGTTTGGGATACGCGTCCAATAAAAAGAAATTTCAATGACCAATAAAAAATAAAATCACGAGAGCGACTTGTCGATAAATGCTTCGCATTTTCGATCATGCTCGAGAATCTTTGATTCTCGACATTTGACTGTAAATCAGTTGAAAGTAAACCGCTTGCTCTTCTTTGCTTAGAGGCAGTCATTGAGGGGCACCCATTTAAGCGAAGCAATAGCATGGGTCTCCCGTGTTTGAATTAAATTTTCATAATGTTAAAAATCCGAATTTGTTATAATATAAACCCAAGAAATCACTCAATCATCTCAATCTCAATATTTAAACCCTCTGGGATCGGCACCCTCATAACCAGCCTTAAGGCCCTCTCGTCAAGCCCCAGGTCAATAAGCCTTTTGTGAACCCTCATCTCGTAATGCTCCCAGGTTGCCGTGCCTTCTCCGTCAGGGCTTTTCCTTGTCGTTACCTTAAGCCTTTTCGTCGGCAAAGGGATGGGCCCCCTCATATTAACTCCTGTTTTGTCAGCTATGTCTTTTATGTAGCTGCATACCTCATTGATTTTGTTGATGTCAATGCTTGCCAGTTTTATTCTTGCTTTTTGCATAAACGGTTTCGCCCCTTTACGACGAGAAACTTTTACTTCAGAATTAAAAATTCTGAAGTTCATCGAGAATCTAATATTCTCGAGATGCGAAAAAGTTTCATCAATGCCGAAAATCAAAGATTTTCGAGCATTTCCGAAAACTTAAAGTTTTCGATAAAAATGTGCCATCTTCTATGGCACTTATTACGGTGTTGATCGCCAGCAACTTAGTGCTTCATGGTAATTGTCAGTTTACCGTGATTCCTTAAAAAAGGAAAATAAGGCAAAATAATTACTTCTTCACTAAGTCGATGCACATGCCTGCCGCAACTGTGACGCCTGAATCCCTGACAGCAAACCTTGCCATCTGCGGAATCTCGCTTTGCTTTTCAATGCACAACGGCTGTATAGGCTTGATTTTGACAATGGCTGCATCACCATTTTTGATGAAGTCAGGCTTTTCTTCCTTTGTTGCGCCAGTAGCAGGATCAAGCTTCTTCACAATTTCTGTAATTTGGCATGCAACCTGCGCTGTGTGAACGTGGAAAACAGGCGTGTAGCCAACTGTAATGACAGTTGGATGGTTCAGTACAATCATCTGGGCAGTGAACTCTGTTGCAACTGTTGGCGCATGATTGACATGCCCAAGAACATCTCCTCTTGCTATGTCCTTCTTTTCAATGCCCCTGACGTTGAATCCAATGTTGTCGCCCGGCTCTGCCTCGTCAAGCTGCTCGTGGTGCATCTCTATGCTTTTTACTTCTCCGCTGATGCCCTTGCCTTCCCTTGCAGGCACAACAATAATCTTGTCGTTTACCTTCATAACTCCAGTCACGACCTTGCCTACAGGAACAACTCCGATTCCTGTTATGTTGTAAACATCCTGAATTGGCAGCCTTAATGGCAATTGTGTAGGCTTCTGAGGCTCCTTAAATGTGTCTAATGCCTCAAGCAAAGTTCCGCCCGTGTACCATGGCATCTTGTCAGATTTTTTTGCGACATTGTCTCCTGGAAAAGAAGCGCCTGCAACAAACTTTATCTCCTCAGGCTTGTATCCTACAAGCTTAAGCTGCTTTGAAACCTCTTCCTTGACTTCGTTGAACCTTTTCTCCTCGTACTTTGCCATGTCCATCTTGTTGACATAGACAATCAGCTGGTTGACTCCAAGAGTCCTTGACAGGAAAATGTGCTCTTTTGTCTGAGCCTGCACGCCATCTCCCGGATTTGCCGAGACAACAAGAATGCCGGCATCTGCCTGAGCAGCGCCTGTAATCATGTTCTTGATAAAATCCTTGTGCCCAGGGGCGTCAATTATTGTGAAGTAATACTTTTGGGTTTCGAACTTCTTGTGGCTCAGGTCAATTGTAAGCCCCCTTTCCTGCTCCTCCTTCAGGTTATCCATGATGAAGGCGAATTCAAAGCCCACTTTTCCAAGCTCTTTTGCCTTGTCTTTCAGCTTCCTCATTGCCTGCTCGTCAACATTTCCTGTGTCATAAAGCAATCTGCCTACTGTGGTTGATTTTCCGTGGTCTACGTGCCCCACGAATACTATGTTCATGTGCGGTTTTCCCTTAGCCATTTTATTTTTAATCCTCCTAGTTTTTATTGTCGATTTTTATAATATTTTAGCCCTTTTGGAAATGTTGGATTATTTATAAAGCTTTTGGAATTTTATTCGTAAAATCAGCCAGTTCACATATACAAAAATTTAAATATAACCAAAATCAACCAGCTAAAATGAGAGACAGTACGCTTTTCATTGTTCTGTTTGTAATTGTAGTGATCATAATCGTTGCCTTGGCAATGGTTTATCAGTAAAATTATAAAAATTAATATATGGAAAAATCACTCCCTTTCCATGTTTGACTGTTTCAGCAAGGAAAAATCGGATTTTCTAAGGAAAAAGGACAAGAGCAAAAAGGGCTGTGTAGATGAAGATATAAAAGAAATTATCAATATCATTAATTCCAAAAAAGACTATTACACGACAAGCAGCTGCTCAGGCAGGATTGTTCTGCTGGAAAAGCTATCCAACAGGAAGAATGAAAGCAACTGGCTGTTTGCCAGGCACAATAAAATAAAGTTCAATGAAATAAAAAATTATTTAAAAAATAAAATAAAAAACGAAATCTGGCTGAAGCAGGAACCCTTAATATTGCACGTCAGGTGCAGGAACTTGAAATCTGCAAAAAAGCTTCTTAATGCTTCAAGAAAAATATTCAAAAGGGCGGGAGTCATAAGCTTGGGCGAAAATAAGATTATGGTTGAAATTATTGGAAGCGAGAGGATTGATGCGATAATCGCTGACAGGAATTTTGCTGCTGATGAAAAATATTTGAAAAATCTAGTCAAATATGCAAACAGGAATTTTGAGGAGAATAAGGGGAAAGGGGAGAGGTTTCTCATAGCTATTAAAAATATTTAAAAATAACGACTTCACTACACGATTATGGTTTGGATTTTTGAAGTAAAAGACAAAAGCGGAAGAAGAATACACTTGTCAAGGGAGCGATGGTTGCATATAAATCAAGAACATCCTGAAGTGGCAGACTATCTTAAAGAGCTGGAGGGAGCAATAAAAAATCCTGCAAAAATAACAACGCACAGCATAGACGAAAATGTCAAATATTACTATCAATATTTCAAGAATAGGGAATCGCCCGCCAAATACCTGCTTTTGATAGTAAAGTATTTAAATGGGCATGGCTTTATAATAACAGCATATTTTGTCAAGAGCATAAAATGAAAGGCCCAATGAGAGTTTATTATGATGAGGAAGGTGATTTCTTGGAGATAGCAGTAGGCAAGCCTGCAAAATGCTATGCAGAAGAAGTCAATCCCGGCGTCTTCCTTAGAATTGATGAAAAAACAGAAGAGGTAAAGAGCATAGGGATACTTGGATTTAAAGAGCGCTCCAAAGAGCTAAAGGACATCAAATTGAACCTTCCGATTGACATCAGTCTTTCTAAAACAATTTAGGCAATAGAAAAGTGATAATCATGGAGATTGGTCCGATTAAAATTTCTGAAAATTTTTATGTGACTAACTATTTTGTTTCTTATCTTTTAGCTATAGGAACTATAGTAATAATAGCTTATCTTACATTAAAGAAAAATAGTAACCAATTAGATGCAATCTCCTATTGGATATTTA
>JAGVXS010000047.1 GCA_018303685.1 Candidatus Woesearchaeota archaeon | reverse complement strand
GATGCAGGGAAGCACTTTTTCAGGTCAGCGTCAGTGACATATTTCATCTGGAAGCTGCCTTTCTTCTTGGCAATATCCTCCATCATCTTCTGGCAGTCGTCCTTGTCGTCTTTGTTGGCAGGCTTCAAAGGCTTTTTCTCAAAAAGCTCGAAAATCTCCGAGGCTCCCAGCCCCCTTTTCAGAATCAAAAACGGCTTTTCCTCCCAGAAAGCAATCCATCTCCTGTAAATGCCAAGAGCCAGGTTCAATCCGAATGATGCAATGCAGCCGACTGCGGCAAAGTCAAGCAGCTTGTCAATCTGCTCCTGCACTGAAGTCAGAGTCTTTATAGAGCTCTGCAAAAAATTTACAAAGTCAAAAAGCAGCCAGTCAGGCAAAAATTTCCTGGGGTCGATTATGGTGCTGTCAACAACATAGCTTACCTGCTCGCATGTTGTCTGCGTTTCTGTCTCCAAAACCCCGTCATTGTCCATGTCGTGCTGGTATGTTATTTTCACCTTTACAGGGAATGTGAGTTCCTTGTTGATAGCCTTCAGGAAGCTTTTCCAGTCCTTTTCCAAAAAGGCGTCCATGCCCGGGAATCTTGAAAGCGTCATAGCCGAGTAAGAAACCGTGTTGTCAGGAGGATTGAGCAGCTTCGGGCTGTTGCCCGACGGCATAATCTGGCAGCTTATGTTGAACCTTGGGTCAAGCAGCTCCCTTGTGCTGCACGCCTTTATTATTGAAACTCCTTTTATCTTTGGGTTTATGCCCCTCCCTATGTAAGAGTAATTAAAGATAAAGTAAATGGTTTCTGTGCCTTCTGCCATCCTTTCAGTGCTGAGGAATGGCGGGCTCTGGTAATGTGCAAGGGGAATCACGTCCCAGCTTTGGTTGCCGCTCCAGCATGTGCCAATCCTGACGCTTCTTGTCACAAAGCCCCTCTGCCCTGTAGCATCGGTTGCAATCACAACAAGCGTTGTTGTTTTTGAGTCCTTGGCTTCTTCAAGACTTGTATCCCTGAAATCCGAGATAGGCACTTCCATGAGCCTTGCAGCGCCGCCGAAAATTGCAGTCAAATCCACATTCTCAAACTTGAAATTGCCGTTGCTGTCTGATGTTGTCGAGAAATCAGCCCCCGTGCTGCATAAAGATTTTGAAGCGACGTTAAACCTGCATTTTGCATCAAGCTGGGGCTCTGCTATATTTTGGACTTCATTAGCCAATCCGCTTAATTCAAAAGTGGCGTTGAAGCTGCTGAAAGGGGTCCTGTCAACAAACAAATGAACTCTGGCATTCGGCTTTGTTGTCCCAATAACATTAACTTCGTTGGCTGCATTCTCGAAAAGCAGGGCGCCGCTTGGGGGGCTTGTTATCTTTACATCAGGCTTCTTTGTATCCAGCACGACATTCCTCTCAAAAACAACGCTGTTTTCAGCCCTGTCCTCGAATACAAGCTTTATGAAATAATTTCCATCGCCTTTGTTCAGCCTTATCCCAAAATTAAATACGCCGCTGCCGTTGAGCACTATGACGGGCTTTCTGAAGTCCTCAAGTATGTCAACCTCGGGATATTTGAGGTTCAATATCGCTCCCCCTTTCAGGGTGGTTGCTGCAACAGGCTCTGATTTCGGCCCTTCGTTTGCAAAGTTATTGACTGCTGAAACTTCGTATGTGTAGGTTTTCCCGCTGTCAACCAAGGCGTCTATGAACAGGTTAAAATTTGCCGGCTTTGTCAGCGCAATCGGGCTCGAATCCTCCCTGTAAACAACATAATGGCTGAAATCCTTGTCTTTGGACTCGTCCCAGTGCAGCTCGACAAAATTCTGCCCTATCCTGGTGGCATTCAGCCCGGCAATCCTTGAGGGCACTGCAGTGTCGTTGGCTTTTGCGTCGACAAAAACCTTTATCAGCGCCTGCTCGTTCACAAAGCCGCTTATTGTCAGATTCTGCTTTGATGTGAGGGACGGAATGTCATCAAGCTGCACAACAGGCTTTTCCGTGTCAACACTAACCTCGAATATTTTCTGGTTTCTGTTGCCTGACTTGTCAACAACTGTTATTTTCACAATATTGTCATTGTTCAGCTGAATCTGGCTGAAGACAAACCTGCCCGAGCTTCCGACTTCGTTCCCGCTGAGGCTTCTTTTTGGGATTCCCATGTCATTGACGAACATGCTTACAGACGAGAAAGGCTCTGTGGAGCCGACTATGTCAATTACCCTCCTGTTTACAAACCTGGGGATTGAGGCATTGATGAAAGGCGGAGTTATGTCCCTTCCTGCAGTGAAGTTCTGGCCTGAGGAGTTTGCGCAGTTGCCCGAAGCGTCGCATGACTTAACTACAAAAATGTATTTTGCATTTTTTGTGAGCCCGTCTATGGCAATCGTATGGTTTGTTGTGAGCTGCGACGAGCTTTTCATCTTGTCAGTCCTGTTGGTGCCGTAAAGCACTATCGTTGTTGCATTCTCGTCAGTAAGCCATGTTGCCCTTGCAGTTGTATCAGTCACAGGCAGTATGTCTATGCTTGTTATTGCAGGCGCCGAGGAGTCAATTGCGCCTGTCGAGGCTGCCAAGGTGTTTGACTGGGCGCCTTCATTGCCGCTGGCATCAACTGCAGAAACCCTGTAGCTAAAGGAGCTTTTTGCCTGCAATCCCGTATCATTAAATGTGTTTGTAGTTGAATTGCCCACAACTGCAAAATTCCTGTAAATCAAATAGTGGCTCAGGTCTGATATATTCATGCTGTTCCATGAAATAAATATTGAATCCTGTGTTGAAGACAATGCGCTCAAGCCAGTGACTTGCGGAGGGGGGGTTATGTCCGCTGTTTTAAACGTGTAAAAGCTGTTTGAGTTATTGTCTGTTGTTGAGTTGCCCGCCAAGTTCATGGACTCAACTGCAAAAAAATATGTTGTATCGCTCTCAACTCCGCTTATGACTGTCACCGTGTGGTTATTGACGAAGTTGTCATGGACTTGCTTGAATCCCAGGGCTGATGTCTTGCCGTAATGGACTTTTCCGTCTGCCATCTCGTCTGTAGTCCACTCGATTGTAGCAGAGTTTGAGGTTACCTTTGTAGCCCTTGCATTGGATATTGCCAGGCCATAAACGTTTGCCGTGTAGAAAGGCAGCGTCAGAACCATCTGTATCATGAGCACTGTCATCAATTCAGTTATTTTTGATTTGGCTTTTGGATTCATTTTATTGCTTATTTATTTCATTTTAATTCCGGGGCAGGAACATTTTTTGAGTACGAGCTGAGCCCGGAAACAAACAAAAGCATCTCATCCTCTGATGAATACCCATGCTCTATCACATGGAACACGATTTCATTTGCATTAGATAATGCGCTTTTGCTTGCTTTCAGCTCGCCGATGTAGCCTGCTACAATACTTTCTTCGTCTGTGACATAGACTTCCACATCATAAGACGCGTCCCTGTCTGCAATCTTGAGCGGGAATTGCGACTCCTGCGGGTAGGCTGCAAAGCTCTCAAATCCGAAGTCCTTTCCTTTTATTGATATTGAGGCTTTCTCATTCGGAGCTAGGCTGCTTGAAACAGATGGATTT
Source organism: Candidatus Woesearchaeota archaeon (assembly GCA_018303685.1). Lineage (GTDB taxonomy): Archaea > Nanobdellota > Nanobdellia > Woesearchaeales > GW2011-AR4. The sequence goes on along the minus strand of JAGVXS010000047.1, from coordinate 4,196 downwards.
GAAAGCGGGTGCTTCACAACTATGTAGTTATTGAATTCTTTTACAGGGTTGAGCGCCAGCACATACGAGCGCCCGTCTACATCGGTCTGTATAAATGATGCAGCATCGCCAAAGCCTTCCCTTGAGCCCTTCACAATGCCGTAGACGCAGTATGGGAATAGTCTTGTTATGCCTGCTGCAGCGCCGAGGCTGAGCCAGTCGCTCTGCCCCATGCCGCAATAGTAGCGCCCGCATACAAAAGTCAAATTCACGCCTTTTATGTCGTCTCCTGTTGAATTGTCGACGGTAAAAATCGTCACTTCATTCTGCACATTGCTGCAGTAGTCATCCTGGCTTAAGTCTGGGGGAATGTCAAACAATGTCGTGCCTGTCCTGACCCTGTTGGGCTGGTTGTGGTCAATGGAAGCCTTGAATGCAAAGTTGAACTGGTAAGGCTTGTTTGACTCAGTCTCCTGGTCAAAGATTGAGACAACAACAGGGAAATTTATGTCGTATGTGAAATGCCATATCTGGAGGCAGAAGAACGAAAGCTTGTCAGTCCCTTTTTGCGCATTGCTCCTCAAAATACCGTTTTCGCTGGGCCTCGCGTAAATATTCATTGGCCAGTCTTCATAGGCAAATGAGACTTTCATATTGCTGTATTTTCTCGAATCCCTGTCTATCTCCCATATATAATGGTGCTGGAAATAAGTGTCCGAGTAGATATTTCTGCCGGCAGGGTTCGGAACATACAAATTTGGATTGTAGTCAGTTCCCTTTACCCTTATGTAAGGCAGGTTGATCCTCAGCAAATTCTTTAATTTCTCTTTTATGCTGCTAAGCTGCCATGTCTTCGGGCTGCAGCCCGCTTCTACATCTGTAGTAGGAATGTCCACGTCCATAGACATCAGGTCTATTGCCTTTCTCTCTATGAAATAATCCTTGTTCTCCCTTTCCATAATCAGCTTTGCAGTCTCGTACACTTTCTTAAATCTTATTGGAAGAGTGTAGCCAAACCTTTCAAGAAGCGCCTTGAAATTGCCTTCCTTTGCAATGACTTCCACATGGTAGTCAAGCTCTACAGAGACATCATTCTCGTTGAACTTCACTTCAGCAATTGGCTTTTTCAATTCGTTTATCTCGAATCTTCCGCTGAACGGCTCGAAATCATTGATGCAGCTTTTCAATTCCGACTCTATATGGCTTGCAAGCTGCTGGTTTATGAAGTCCTCTGTTGGAACAGCCTCAATGCTGTCATGCCACCAGTACGGCATTTTGAAGCCTCCAGCAGGAAATGTCGCCAGATACGCCCTTGGGTCGCTTTTTATTTTTTCAGGCACGCTTATGTAGCCGCCGCCCAGACCTATCCTTTCCAGGCCGTCCTGCGCAACATTTTTTATGCAGTCTTCTATGTAAACTTTCACCGGGAGGGCCTCAGGCTGCACCACTTCCACAATATTCTGGAATATCTGCCTTTGGTAAAAAAAATAAACTACTCCCGATAATATAACTACCATGGCTATTATTATGAAAATTGCCGCCTGTGATTTTGAACTGCGGATTAATGCAGTGAATTTACCTCTTTTTTTTATGCTCATTTTTTGAGTTAGCTATTTGCGTATTTTATTTTTAAATTATGAAATCTCAAGCGGGTCTCCTCCTTCGCCTATGCATCAAGAGGACGCTCTCGTGATTTTGAATTTACAATTTTTATCACCATTTTTACATCATATTTATCATTTAGACTTTTTATTCAACGCCTTTACATCAATCTTGCTCAGGTCAATCTCCACATAATCCTTCTCCGTCAGATTAAGAACTTTGACTATATCGGAAGGCACCCTTACAACCAAGCCTCCGCCTGTCTTTATCAGCTTTTTTGTGTACTTCATGTCATATATGAAATATAGATATTTTATATATTTTTTATATATCTTTCAATATTAAAAAGGATAGATTTATATATAAATTATATATGAGATTTATAAAAGTTTCGGTTTCGAAGAAACCGAAGCCCAGAAAAACAAAGTTTTTCGCTGGTTTCGCTTTTGCGAAGCAACAAAGCTTAGCAGTTCAATATCCTCTAATTTAAGAACAACCATTTATAGAGGGGCACCCATTATTGCTCATGGAAGTGCATGGGTCTCAGGTTTTTGATAAAAATAGTTTTAAGTTAACGCCATATTACAGTCTCTGGGCTTCTTCAGCCAGAGTTGAGGCGTAGTACCTTGCAAAAGCTATGTACGCCAGCAGAATCAAAGCTTGAAAAACCGGGGAGTATTTGTATTTGACCAAATTTGTTATCCTTGAAATGGCATAAAGCAAGGAGAGCATCGCAGCATAAGGTAGCAGAAAAAGATGAATCTTCGCGAAATTAAGCTTTACAGCCTCGATTATCGAGTTTAAATTCTGCCTCTTCATGAAAATTGTATATAGCGTGTTGGTCAGGTAAAGAGCCAATATAGCGATTGCAATCACAAACACCTGGACAGCTGCGGGCTCCACGAGCCAAAAAATTGCAGAAACCAGCAGAAGCCAAAACCCCATCCAGATCAAGTTCAAGCCGAGAAACTTTGAAATCAGCGCAAGGCTTATTCTTGTTTTTGTCGTTTTCGCCCATATGATTCCCTTGAGGATGCTTGCGATGAATATTATGGCAACCAGCAGGAGTATGGCTGAAAAAATAATGAGGTAACGGAACTGGAACAGCAGCTGGTAAGCTTTGTCGTAGCCGATGGCAGCCAAATCAGACGGAGACTGCAGCGGGATTGAGTAGCCTTTTTCTTTTATCCTCTGCAGCCAGAATAGGATGAAATAGCCTGACAGGAAATAGAACAGCGCATCAAGGATTATTACAAGTATAATTTCCAAGCCGATTCTTTTTATCGATGAAACAAGGACATTGATGTTCCATTCAAGAAAATCCGCTTTTTTATTCTTCATTTGGGCTAAAAGTCATTTATGTCGCTGCTGCCGCCTGTTCCGGTAGATGTTGTAGTAGTTGTTGTTGTGCCTGAAATCGGTGTTGGCTCTCCTGAAGACTCGACTATGGAATTGCACAATTCCTTGTCTTCGAGCTTCCATCTCAGCGGTATCTCGTCAAACACTATGCAGACTTGGGTGTACAAAAACTGGCTTTCCTGGACTATTGCATTTCTGCCCATCCTGCCGAAAGTCGAGCCTCTTTTTATTTCCACATCGTTCTTGAAAACATTCACCCTCCTCTCGCCTTTTAGGAGAACATTGACGTTCATCTCCTCAGGCGCCCTTGGGTCCTTGTCATAGTCGCCGTTCCTGATATTGAATGTTATCATGTAAATGAACTCCTGCCCGGTATCTGTTTCGATTGCCTCTGTCCTTCTGGCTTCGATATGCGCCCCTATCTGCGCCAAGCCTTGCGGAGTTTCTGCAAAAGCAACCCCCTCGTCTTCGCCGTCAATATACTGGCTGCAGATTGCGCTGCTCCAGTACTCTGTTCCTAAATATAAAGTAGCAAAAGCCTTGTCAATCTTGTCGCGCAAAGAATCCTCGTCGAAGAACAATGTTGCATAGTATCCCAACCCCCTGAATTCTGTGAATATTCTTTCCACTTCTGCAAAGAAGCGCTGCGAGCTTAACTGCTTTGATGTGAAGCCCTCCTTGCCTTTTTTTCCGTAAACCCTTTGGATGTCGCCTGCTTTTTCAATCAAAGCCAAAATCTCAGGAGATGCTGTAACAAACACTTTCTTGTCGTTTTCGTCTAAATAATAAAGCTGAGGACCTGAAAAAATCCCGCCTCCTTCAAAGATGCAGTCTTTTTCACATCCCGGAATATAGCTCAAAACCTTAAGCTTTCCGTACTCCTCGGGATTGCTCGAGTCAAAGCCGAATTTCCTGTCCAGTTCCAAGACTAATTGGTCTTCTGTGTATACTTCTATTTTGTCTTGTTTATAAACAATTCTGCTGGATTCACCATTCTTTACAAATTCAGCTGCCTGAAGCTCTCCTTTGCTGTTGAATGTTCTTGATGTTGCGCCTTCTCCGAGCTTCGACACTCCCGATTCGTCTCTTTTTACATTACCTTCATAGTCCGTTGTTGTTTTATCTTTAAGATTTATTTCCCTCTTAACCAAATCTTTCTGCATTGTCAAAATATTTTCGCCTTCAAAATTCAGGTGCAGGCCGTTTTTGTCGCCGATAACGCCTTGTTGTGATTTGGTTAAATCAACGCCTGCCTT
>JAGVXS010000046.1 GCA_018303685.1 Candidatus Woesearchaeota archaeon | reverse complement strand
TAGAGTTTTTAAACGGCACAAGATTGATGAACGGAGTTGTCAAAATCCCTATTGAGCATTCATTGGAATTTGAAAAAATATTGAAGGACAATAAAATAACTTATAATAAAAAGAATATTTTGGAAGAAATTTGATATTATCTCTTCTTCGGCACTTTCTCCCAGTCTTCCAGGAATTTCTTGATTCCAGCATCAGTCAGAGAATGCTTGAACAGCTGCTCAAAAACAGAATAAGGAACTGTTGCTATATCAGCTCCGATTTTGGCAGCCTCTAAAACATGAATTGGATTCCTGACAGAAGCAACTAAAATCTGCGTTGTAAACTTGTAATTGTCATAGACTTGCTTTATGTCCCTTACGACATCCATTCCAATCTTACCGATGTCATCCAACCTTCCCACAAAAGGGCTGACAAAAAAAGCGCCTGATTTTGCAGCCAATAAAGCCTGATTAGCTGAAAACACTAGAGTTACATTAACCCTGATGCCTTTTTTTGTCAATTGCTGGCACGCCTTCATCCCTTCAATTGTCATCGGAACTTTAACTACTATATTTTTAGCTATTTTAGAAAATGCAACACCTTCTTTTACCATGCCGTCTGCATCGGGAGAAACAGTCTCTGCGCTTACTGGGCCTTTTATTATTGAGCAGATTTCTTTTAAGACATCATTATAATCCCTACCAGCTTTTGCAGCGAGCGATGGATTTGTAGTGCAGCCGTCACATAAATTTGTACTTGCTGCTAGCTTAATTTCGTCTATAATTGCAGAATCAACAAATATTTGCATTTTACATCAACTAACCTATATCTATTTTTAATCTTTTCTTAAAATGAAATATCACAAGCGGATTACTTTCAACATTTTTGCAGCCCAAAGTCGCTCTCGTTATTTTTGTTAATATTCCTCATAATATTTTTCCTTAAATTGAAACTAATATAGCTCCTACAACAACCATGACAGCGCCTGTAATAACCCTGAACATCTGCGAAGCGTCTGGAATCTCTTTCAAAAATATTATTCCAAGCACAACAGTGATGATGGTGTTTGTGTTGTATATCGGCGCAAGCCTTGCAACATCATAGCCTTTTGCAATTGCAACTGCAAGCGCAAGAAAGCCAAGCCCCCAAAGCACTCCGGCAGCAAGCGCAAGCCAGCTTGATTTTAGCTCAAACTGGAAGCTTGGCTTGAACAGCAAAAACAGCCCGAAAACCAATACGATCCCGACGCCAAAAATGAAACTGCCTAAATACGGCGAGAAGCCGCCTTTTTGCTGCGCAATCTTGTAAATAACAGGATTAATTCCGAAGAAAAACGCCGCAATCAGCCCGTAAACAACCCAGTTCTGCATTTTATCTCTTTTTCCTTGCAAACTTCATAACTTCTTCAGCAATTGACTCAGCATCCAGCCCGTACTTCCTGTACAGTTCATCAGGCTTGCCGGATTCCGCATAGACATCCTTAACACCAATCATTTTCATCAGGCATGGATAGTTTTCGCTTAAAACCTCTGCAACAGCCGAGCCTAATCCCCCAATCACATTATGGTCCTCTGCTGTAACAACACAATTTGTCTTTTTAGCCAATTCAATAACTAATTTTTCGTCAAGAGGCTTTATCGTCGATATATTAACAACAAAAGCATTAATCCCCTCGTTTTTCAGGATCTCAGCAGCTTTCAGTGATTCATGAACCAAAGTTCCTGTTGCAAAAATAACAGCATCCTTGCCCTGCCTTAAAATCTCTCCTTTTCCAATCTCGAACTTGTAATCAGCATCATGAATTACCAAAAACCATCTTTTCGCACTCAACAGCATCGCAAGGCTGCAGCACTATCATGTTCGGCAATGCGCGGTAAATTGCAATGTCCTCAATTGCCTGGGCGGATTTGCCATCCTCCCCAGTAGCAATCCCTGCATGGCTACCTGCAATCTTGACATTCAGCTTGTTTCTCGACACGATGTTTCTGACGAACTCGTAAGCCCTCTCGCTGAAAACAGCAAATGTGCTCGCATAAGCAATCTTGCCTGAAAAAGCCAGTCCTGCCGCAGCGCCTATCATGTCCTGCTCTGCAATCCCCATCGAAAAAAACCTTTCAGGAAACTGCCTTGCAAAGTACTCGCTTCTTGTGCTGTCGCTTAAGTCAGCATCCAAAGCAACAACATCTGGATTTTGTTTTCCTAATTCAAGCAATGCCTTTCCATAGCCGTCTCTTGTTGCAGCCTTTTGTTGTTCCATTTTTGATCGATTTTTTGTTGGATTTTAATTGTTTTACCTAAATTTCTTAACATCTATCTTTTCAATTTCTTCCATAGCCTTTTTGTATTCCTCGTCATTAGGCGCTTTTCCGTGGAATTTATGGTTAAGCTCCATGAACGAAACGCCTTTTCCCTTTATTGTGTTTGAAATAATTATTGTAGGCTTTTTGTTTTTCATCTTCGATGCTTTGCCAAGAGCCTTTACAATTTGCGCCATGTCATGCCCATTAATGTCAATGACATTCCACCCGAATGCCTTCCATTTCAAGGCAACATTGCCAATGTCCATTATTTCTTTTGTTTTTCCAGTCTGCTGGACCTGGTTTTTATCCAGTATAACAATCAAATTGTCCAATTTGTTAAAAGCAGCTGCCATTGAAGCTTCCCATACAGCGCCTTCCTGGGATTCCCCGTCGCCAATCATAGCATAAACACTGCAGTTTCTTTTGTCAAGCCTGCAAGCCAAGGCAATTCCAAGAGCAAAGCTCAATCCCTGCCCAAGAGCGCCTCCTGCAAAGTCAATGCCCGGCGTGCTCAGTTCAGGATGCCCCTGCAGCATCCTGTTGATTTTCCTGTAGCCTTCAAGCTCTGATTTTGGAAAGTAACCTTTGTCAGCCAAGACAGTGTAAATTGCAGGGCTGCAGTGCCCTTTGCTTAGCACAAACCTGTCACGATCCTGCCACATAGGGTTTTTTGGCTCAATCCTTAATTTATGGTAATAAAGCCCTACAAGAGCGTCAATGCAGCTCAAAGATCCCCCAGGATGCCCGGACTGAGCTTTGTAAATCATTGCAATAATCTCTTTCCTGAGATCTTTAGCTTTTTGCTTCAATTGAAGGATCAAATCTTTGTTTGCCATTATTTTTGAATCTTTTTTGAATAATCAACAATGTTTTTGAAAATACTCATTACGAATTTTTGATTTGATTTGCTAGAGTGCTTTTTAATATTTTTTATAACTTGCATCTCTCTTTTTTTATCAGTAATCTTAATTTTATTCTTTTTCTTATACACAGCAATTTTTTTTATCAATTTGAACCTTATCACTATCAATTTAACAATCTTTTTGTCGATCAAATCAATCTTTTTTCTGTAGTCTCTAAGCTTATTCATAAGCTCTATAGAATAAGTGTTGTTTTTTATACTTTTGCATTGAAAAATAAGGTAAAAATAAAAAAGAAATTTATCTCTTCGCAACTTCAGCTGCAGGCTTCATGCTCTTCCATGCAAGCTCGAACAGATTCTCAAGAGCGCCTGCAAAGAACGGCGTGTTGACCCAAATTCCAATGTCATAGGTCGGATGCACTTCAGTGTCGTCAAGAACCATAAAAACAATTTCCTTGCCGTCCACAATGCAGAACCTTGCCTTGCTGTCAGTGTGCCTTACTTCTGCAATTCCCTGGAGCTCTTTTAAAGCAGGCATAGAATCTTTTGTTATTGGTGCTGCAATTCTTATTTTGACGCCCCTCTTCTTGAGCTTTTCAAAAGTCGGCCTGAATCCCTCAACTTTTCTCAAAAATCCCTGCGCTGTTGTCATTAAAGTCACGCTTTCCTCGGCATTCCTGATTGTAAGTTCAAGGTGGTTGTACAGGTTGTGCCTTCCCCTTAGAGATCCAGATAAGTCAGCAGGCTCCACCAATTCAACGCCTTGCGTGTGCAGAGTGCTGAGCTCGTCAACAATTTCTGTATTTTTCAAGTCGCTGAGCTTTTTTACCTCTTCCTTTGCGTAGTCCTGGACATTTTTCTTGACTCTCTCAACAACCTCCTTTGGAGGCACAGCAATGTATTTTATAGGCTTGCCAAGCTTCATTATGACAAACCCCTTCTTTTCCAGAGACTCTAGGACATCGTAGCTTCTGCTTCTTGGCACGTTGGCAATGTCAGAAAGCTCTCCTGCAGTTGAGACTCCCCTGCTTAAAAGCGCTGTCCAAATCTTAACTTCGTACAGATTCAGGTTGAAAAACCTTCTCAGTTTGCTCAAAAATTCTTCTTTAACTATCATCTAAACACACCCCCCTTTTATTATTGCTTAGGGGATAAAAAGCACTACTATTAAAATGTTGTTATTTCTAACCAGTTAGTGATAATTTCATCACAAAATGACAAATTATTATTATAACTGGCTAGTTAATACAATATATACATCACTCCTATTTAAATGTTACGGAACCGAATAGCTAATTTACCCTGTTCTTTGCCAGAATTTCAACAACGCTCGGCTCAGCCAAAGTCATTATGTTGCCGTAGTCAGTGATTCCCTCTGCAATAGACTTCAGAATGCGCCTCATTATCTTCCCGCTTCTCGTCTTTGGCAAGTCATCAGCAAATTGTATCCTGTCGGGCTTTGCAATCGGCCCAATATGCTGCGCAACGTGCTGCTTTAGCTCCTCTTTCAGTGCATCATTTTTTTTAACGCCTTTCTTCAGCACCACAAACGCATATATAGCCTGCCCTTTTATATCGTGCGGAAAAGGCACGACAGCAGCTTCTGCGACATCCTTGTGGCTTACCAGGGAGCTTTCAACCTCTGCGCTCCCGATCCTGTGCCCTGCAACCTTTATCACGTCATCAACCCTTCCCATAATCCAGAAATAGCCGTCTTCGTCTATTTTCGCGGTGTCGCCGGTAAGATAAACCCCGAACTTTTCAAAATATGTATGCCTGTACCTGTCAGGATTGTTCCATACTGTTCTTAGCATCCCAGGCCATGGGTTTCTTATAACCAGGTAGCCGCCTTCATTAACATTGGCTTTGCTTCCGTCTTCCCTCAGCACATCAGCCACTATGCCAAAAAACGGCTTTGTGGCAGAGCCTGGCTTTAATGGAGTAGCGCCAGGCAATGGTGTTATCAATACTCCCCCTGTTTCTGTCTGCCACCAAGTGTCTACTATAGGGCATTTGCTTTTGCCAATCATTCTGTGATACCAAAGCCATGCCTCGGGGTTTATTGGCTCTCCAACAGTGCCAAGCAATCTTAAGCTGCTTAGGTCGCATTTGCCTGGCCACTCGTCACCTTCTTTCGCCAATGCCCTTATCGCAGTCGGCGCAGTATAAAATATAGTGGCTTTGTGCTTCTCCACAATGCGCCAGAACCTGTCTGGATCTGGAAATGTCGGCGAGCCTTCGTACATGACAGTAGTTGCGCCGTTTGCCAGCGGCCCGTAGACAATGTAGCTGTGCCCCGTTATCCATCCGATGTCTGCTGTGCAAAAATAGATGTCATTGTCTTTTATGTCAAAAATCCATTTGAAAGTGAGGTAAGCAAAAAGAAGATAGCCAGCCTGTGTATGCAGGATGCCCTTTGGCTTGCCTGTTGTTCCGGATGTATAAAGAATGAATAATGATTCCTCTGCATGCAGGCTTTCAGGCTCGCAGAAGTCATTTATGTCATTTTCACCAACTAACTCAGTCCACCACCAGTCTCTTCCATCCATCATGCCAACCTTATTGCCGGTCCTTTTTGCCACAATCACATTCTTTATTGTGGGGCATTCCTTCAGGGCAGCATCAGCATTGTCTTTTAACGGAAATATTTTTCCGTTCCTGAAACTGCCGTCCGCTGTTATAAGCAGTTCCGCATTTGAGTCCTGGATTCTGTCTTTCAGCGCGTCAGAGCTGAAGCCTGCAAACACAACAGAGTGTATTGCCCCAATCCTCGCGCAGGCAAGCATTGCAATCGGCAGTTCCGGAATCATTGGAAGGTATATCTCGACAACATGCCCCCTTTGAACACCCATCTTCTTAAGGACATTTGCAAGCCTGCAAACTTCCTTTAATAAATGCCCGTAAGTATATGTTTTGCTTTCCCCTTTCTCAGGCTCCCATATATAGGCAATCTTGTCCTTTCTGCCTGATTTGACAATCCTGTCAAGGCAGTTATAGCATGCATTCAGGTAGCCGCCCTCAAACCACTTGAAAAATCCCATGTCATTTCTCAGCACAATGTCCCATTTCTTGAACCACTCAAGATGGGAGGCAACCCCTGCCCAGAAAGCTTCCGGGTTTTCTATTGATTTTTTATAGAGCCTTGAGTACTGTGCCATATTTTTAATGTAGGATTTCCTGCTGAACTCGTCGCTTGGATAAAACACCCTGGTTTCTTTCAGAATCGAGTCTATATAGTCTGCCATATGCGCCTCTTTTTTTGGGATATAACATAAATTCTTTTTAAATCTTACCCATAGTTCAGCTTGAACCTCAAAATAGCAGCTATCCCTCCCAGCCCGTCAAGCTTTTTTCCCGCCTCGTGCTCGGAGCTTATAATCTCTATCTCGCCTTTTGCCTTGTCAACCATCTTCATAACCCCCTCTATCCTGCCATAAAAGCTTTCCATCCTTGATTTTTGTATCAGTGAATCTGTTATCAAAAGCTCCTTCACAGCACCCGCCAATGCCGCATTTTCTGTATCTTCCAATCCGTACGCAGCAAGGTTGTTTTTTGCAATCTCAGCAAATAATTCCTCAACCTTGTTGATTTCCTTCGCAGTCCTTTCCTGCTTCAGCGCTTCCCTTACTTCAGGCCTTTTTATAACCTCATCTATGCCGTTTTTTGTTGCCGAGGAGCATGTAGCAAGAACAATCTTTTGCTTAAGCTCATCGCCGTCAAGCTCTTTCATCAAATCCTCTTTCCAGAAAGCAGGGCTTGCCAGAATAATTTGCTTGATTTCATATCTTTCAGCATATTCTTTTAATTTGGCTATTATCATTAAATAAAAATTTTCTTTCTTTATGTTTTCCTGCCTCTTTTTTTGCACTTCTCCTTGAATATGGGCAACAACCTCATAGCCGTATTTCCTGAACAATGCAAAATAAGCTTCCTCCCTGTCATGCACGCATATAATCAAAGAGCTTTTTTTCTCCTGACATGCCTCTTTCAGCTTGTCAAGCTGGTACTTAAGCCAGTTCTCCTTGATAATGGTTATTGCTGTGTTTTCATCAACATTGAATGTATGGTAGCTGCCCAAAGGCACTTCTTCAGGCGCTTCCCTAATAAGCCCTGAAATTCTAAGCACGCTTGCATATTTGCTGAACTCCACCTTCTCAACAAGTAACTTCATGAAAACCGGCTTCTTTGCAGCCTCTTTTGACTTTTCATCGCCTGAGGCAGCCTTTATCTTCCTTAAAGTCTTTCCCTGCACGATGTCTCTAGGCTCGACTATCATGCTCAGGTACCATAAGTCATCCAGATTCTGGGTGAGGAGCTTAACCTCGCCTTTTTTCAGGTTGGAATGCAGCAGTTTCATCTTATATACTAAAATAAAAAGATTTAAATATGTTTATGTTAATTTCTTTGGAGTAGTTATTGATTGAGTGAAAAAAGGTGTTGTGATGCAAAATAAAGCCCAAGGCGGCATGAACGCCGCTGTTTTAGTCGCAATAATAGCAGGCCTTATAATTCTTTACATCGTATTTCTGCCTTCAGGAGAGAGGGAAAAGCTGATTGAAAAGAAGCAGCCGGAGCCCTCATCAGGGGAAAGCCCGAACATTCTGCTGCAGGCAAACCCCGGGGCATTGAGCACGTCCAGGAGCATGGAGAGCGAGAAAAAAATCCCTAACATATTCTTGGTTGAGACAACCAACGCAAAGGATTTAGAAAAGATAAACCCTTTTATAGTAAGAAACGGATGGTTTGACAAAAAAACAAGGAATATAGACTTTGTTATTGAGGACATTGACAACACAGACAATGTTGTTTTGTCTTTCGCAGCCAAGAAGAGGAAAGGCGTTCTTGCAATAAAGCTCAACAATGCGATTGTTTTCGAGAACGAGCTTGCATCAGAGATTGTCGAGCCTGTCAAGCTGGACAAGAAGCTGCTCATGAAGCAGAATTCTCTCGAGTTCAGCGTTTCGTCCGTAGGGACAAGGTTCTGGACTACGAACGAGTACAGCTTTGAGAATATCAGGATAATAGGAGACATAACAGACACAAGCAGGCAGGAATCCACAAACCTATTTGTATTGAGCGATCCGGAGTTCGCAAGCATGGAAAAGGCAACGCTCAAGTTCGTGCCATACTGCGGCAATGTAAACCAGCTTGGAGCTTTGGACATTTTCATAAACAACAAGAAGCTGTTCTCCTCTGTGCCGAAGTGCAATGACGCGTACAGGCAGAGCATACCGAAAAGCGCCCTGAACCAAGGCGAGAACAATGTTGTTTTCAAGACAAGCAAGGGCAGCTACAGCGTGGAGCAGATTGGCATAGCCCTGGAATTCAAGGACTCGTCATCAAGAACATACTATTTTGAGGTAAAGCCAGCCACATTCACACAGATAAGAAACGGTGATACGAATATTGAAGTTACGCTGAAATTCACGGACAGCCAGAAAAAGAAAAGAATAAAAATGGACATCAACGGGCATATTGATACTGTGGAGACGGACAAGATGTTGTTCACAAAAAACATCAACAGCAGGGTTTCAGAAGGCAACAACTTCGTAAGGCTTGAGCCGCTGGAAGACATAGAAGTCGCTGAGTTGAGAGTCGAACTGGCTTAGTTATAGAGAATTTTGAAATATGTCAAAAATCAAAGATTTTTGAGTATGCTCGGAAACTGCTGGTGAGAATAATGAATTTTTCAAAGTTCTCTATAATGCTTATTTTATTTGAATTAAATTGCTTAAAAAGAAGAGGTGGTTGGGAAGAATTCTTTAGATTGAGTTATTTTGATGACAATGCGTGAAATAAAAATGGTGATTGGAATTGGCTGTTGATAAAAAAGACAAAAAAAAACCGGATGTTGAAGAGGACGAAGAGAAGATTATGGCAGAAGAAGCCAGATTACAGAAAGAGGAAGAAAAAGAACTTCGAAGGATTCAATTAGAAGAAGCACGTGCAAGACAAGTGCAGAGAAAAAGGGAAGAAGAAGAGACTGATAGGGAAAGACAACTGGAAATTGAGAGCTCCCATGAAGAATCTTTGAGAGAAAATGAAGAAAGGACATATAATCAATCATTAAGAGGCAGAATAGCAAATAAACTAGGCAGAGGCAAATATCAAAAATCGCCACAAGCATCTGATGAAGAAGATGGAAGAAAACAAGCAACAGGAAAAGGCGGCAGCCCCATAAACCCAAACATAATAGTTAATACAGGAAAAGAGACAGCAGGTTTTGGGCCAATTCTTATAATAATATTCGCTTACATGATTTGGGGCTTTGATTTAACACCTTATTTTGGCGGGCGTTATGTAGGCTTTAATTTCTCAACTTTGCTCATCACTCAAACAAACTGGTAT
>JAGVXS010000024.1 GCA_018303685.1 Candidatus Woesearchaeota archaeon | reverse complement strand
CTGATTCTATGAATCCTCCCTTTTTTGCCAAATTGTATGCTGTCTGTTGTGCAGCGTATTTAGCTGACTCGTCTATGTAGAAAAGTGCTTTTTCCGCCTGCTGGTACGTTCTTATCAGCGCAAATTGCCTGTCCCCTACAAGATAACCTGATGAGAATTTATTCTGTTTTTTATACAGCGTAACAAATGCTGTCACTAAGATTACCAAAATTATGAAAAACATGATGCCTTCAAACATCAAAGCCTTTTTTTTGGTTTTCATTTTAGCAGTTAAATGCATTGTTTTTTAGGCTGTCATACTTTGCCCGTTCGAAGGCATTCGAATTCAGGTTTAAAAAATCCAACTCTACCTTTATAGTGCCATGTGCCCCCGGATTTGGAAGGATTGCGCAGGCAACAGATGTGCCCTTAACCAATGTATCATCTTTCGTAAGCTGGGATGCAGTCTGCTCAGAAGCTACGGCTTTGGCAGAATCATACATCTTGTCGGAAACTTTGAGCTTCCACTTTAAATGCGGGTACTTCCCGTCAAATATTTCTTTAGTTTTTTCCCTCACCAAAGCCTGGAATTTGGCTTCGTTTTCTGTGCCTTGAGCCAAAAAATACCTTACAATCAAGTCTGCCATATCTGAATTTATCTCTTTGTCGTCAATTTTGAACCTTGTCGGCATTCTCAGGTAATTAAGTACCTCGTAATTCACGTCAGTGTCGCTGATATGGCTTTTAATTGGGACTTCATGCTCCCCAAATGCAAATTTGAATATAAAGAAAAAGAGTATAATCAACAAGACAAACCCAAAATAAAGAAGCACTGTTGCCAATCCGCTCACTACAAAACCTTGTTTATTGTCCATTTTAGCTGTTGGGCACTACTACGTCTATTGCAAGCACACCTCTGTTCAAAATGTTGTCCTTTGATATGATAACATCGTATTTCTTTGAATAGCCTCTGGCGCCTCCAGGCCCTCTTGTGAATCCGGAATCAGCCAGTTTTTTCTGTTCCCTGAAAAAGTCCTCATTATAATAAATGGTTACCTCATTGTTTTCATTTGAGCTTAAGTCCCTCAGAAGAAATTTCGCGCCGATTTCCTTGTTATTGTCGCCGTAGTAAACGGATCTTTCCAGAAATTTATCAGCAGTCTGTGACTTGAATTTATTAATATCAATTACGCCTTGGTACGTCCTTCCTATGTCTGAGTCAAAATAAGATATAGAATTAGGAGAATACAGAATTCTGCTAATGAAGATATTGGCCTCTAATTCCGAAGTATCAATTGTGGTTGCGACATAGCTCCTTATTAAAATCATTACAGTAAACATGACTACAACTAAAAAAAGTATTCTTGGCACCCACATCAATATTTCAAATGTAGTTATTGCTCTTTTATTTTTCATTTGAATTCCGGCTTATTTGAAGGCGTTCCTTGGTTCTGGAAAAAATTATTTGGCTTGGGCTGTAAATTTTTTGCCCGGAATATCTTGAGTTTAAATCCTCGCCATAAGGCTGCTCTGACACAATTTTTCCAGCAGAACCTGATTCCACTATACTTACTTTTTGCTCATTAAAACCAAAATTGAACTTATTTAATTCGGCTTTGTCGTTCACGTATGTGTATTCTACATCACCAGAGCCTGCATAAAGCGCATTTATCAGCAGCCCTATGTCTTTTGACAAGTAGGACTTCTCAAACAAGGTATCCTTGGCTACAGAATCTATGTAGTTTTGCAAAATTATGTATGTCATCACTGCAATAAGTATCTGAATTAGGATATGATAGATTTCGTTCATCTGCGCCTTTCGGGCAAAGAAATGCACATTATTCCCTCTTTTTTTCATAATATTTTACAGAATAAATCTCTTTATATTATTTTTGGTTGTTTGCTTGGGGATTTTTATTATAGATTTCTTCCATGAAGTTTTTCCTTTTATAAATCTGGTCTTCAGGCTGATTTTTGTATTCGGCTATGAAGATGAAGACATTGCCGTCTGGAGCTTGGTATTTATCCATGTATATTTCCTTTGTATTAAAACCATACGATATTAGAAATCTGTAGCCTCCGCCAGCCTGGTAATAATCAGGATACGCCTTTGGATTCCAGCCTGCCTCCACACTGCAAAACACATCTTTTTGTTCTGACGGTGCCAGAAATACCACATTTTTATCAAAATTTTTGCATTGTAACGGCACTTGGATGTCATCATCAAAGCTATGGCATGTTTTTTTCTTATATATGCATAAACATGCACCATTGCACAAACTACCGATTTTTTCCCTTGATTTTTTCAAATATTCGCCTTTGCAGATAGTGCCATCACAAGTCCTCATCTGAATAACCGTGTCTTTATAGTTAAATCCAACCAGAATGTATTGAGGATCCAAAAAATAGAGGATGTTTGCATTTGCGTAGTTCCTGTCCTTGATTAAATCATCAATTTTCTTCCCAAGCAATTCAAAGCTCTTTATTGTTGATTCATAGTCTTTGCCTGAAATAAAAATGCCGCTTAATTTTCCTATGGAAACGAAGATGAGAAAGCCGATTACTGCAAAAAGCAGGGCTCCGATTAGCTCTGTCAATGATATCTCAATGTCACCTTTTTTATTTTTACGCAAAAAATGTCTGCTGTGCTCATTCATTTTTTGCATTTTGGCCCGCATGCAACATTTCCTAGGCAGCATTGGTCTGTATCAGAAATATAGCATCCGCCTCTTGCCTTGCACATGTCTTTATAGGTTTGAATTTTAATTTCGCTTGTCGTCTGAGCATAGCAGGCATCCGGTATCCCGCTGGAGGTTGATACTATTCTATTGTCACCTCCCAAGCATATGTCACAATCGTCAGGAAAACCGTCTCCTTTGCTTAGTTCAATCGGTTCCTTAAGAGTGCCTTTTTCAGCTAATTGCTTTCCTGCTATCTCGCACACCTTGTTTTTTGCGTTAACTTCAGCCGGGCTAAGCGTCTTTAATGCGCCTATCCCCTTATCCCAGAAAAGAAATACTACTGCAGTGGCAACCGCCAAAACAACCAGCATAGTTACAAGTACTTTAATAGGATCTGTCTGAGCTTTTTTTAGTTTCATAAAACCTCTCAAACAAAGCCAGTGCTTCTGGCACAACATATTTTTGGTTTGGCGCACTCAAAACTTAATGTCGTTGTATCACACTCAGTTGCTCCTACACATCTCCCGCCATTCTGCTCACAACTGCTTATAGTCTGGGCAAATTTTCTGGAGCCTCCGCTAAAAATCAAAAGTGATACTACTACAACAGCAAGGACTAAAACTGCTACTCCTACTGCAGTAAGCGCCCATTCCATGGATTTTTTTGATTTCATTCTTGTTATTCTGATTGCTCTTCCAGATAATCATTTACTCCTTCATAAATCTTTCTTGCAATTGCTTTATGGTGCCCTTCAATAAGGTAGTATCCGTCTCCATTCACTTCAACTATGTCTATAAACACAGCGGGTATTAAAGCATTTTCCTTGCATACTTGAAATTTGCTGTAATCATCTGCGCAAGCCAAAAAAACAGGCCCTATGTTTTCCTTTGAATTTCTTTCCGGGGCTATAATAAAGTTCATCTTGTATTGCGGCGGCACTTCTGATTCTATGCTTATTTCCTTGTCATTATAAATTAGCTTGCCGTTCATCTCTTTGAGCCTTGCTATTATCTTCATGGCTAAAAGCTCTGACTGCTCTGAATCTCTTAAATAGTGTATTATGAAATAATCCTTTGTTAATGGCGAATTCTGCAATTGCACTTGGAGAGCCCTGATTGAAATGAAATAAGCATCATCGTTTATCATGGAATCTTTGTTGGCATCAAAATCTGCATATGCGTTGTTAAACATGTTTCTCCTCCTTTCCAAGCGGCTTTGCGCAGTGGCTAAAGCCTCTGTCGTCCTTGTAACTTTTCCTATGTTGTCCTGCAGGAATGAGCTTAGGTGTTGTACAATGGAGGCGGCGTCTGCATCTTTGCTTGCAACAAAAGAATTTGGGTGGTTATCACTGTAATCTTTAGTGTAGTCGCTCAAATCCAGCATGCCTGTTTTAAATGATGCTGTTTCACTTGATTTTAGCCCGCATTTAATGTTAGTCTTTGCTATTTCATCAAAAGCCTTGCTTTCATAAGTTCCGCTGACAAAGCAAGTCATCTTATTGGTATGTTTAAATAGTTGGATTTTATTGCTAATTTTGTAGGGATAAGCTCCTGAGCCTAAAACTACCTCATTGGTGCTTAGTCCCAGAAACCCCTTAGCTTGCTTTTCATAAAGGCATAGGTTATCATTTTCTATAATTTTGGCTTTTTCCGGAGTTGGCTTATTCCCATAAAGCTCTATTCTTGTTTTTTCCAAACCAAGATTTTGTAGTTTTATAGAGTAGCCTTGTGGAATTGAGGTTACATCAAACTGCTCGCATATGCAGCGCTCTGAACTGTAAGACTTGCAGCTTTCATAGGCGCTGATAAATGCATTGAAAACCGCTTCTGAATAACTTAGCTTTATTTCTGTTCCCTTATTGGTGCCTGCTTCAGCTTCTCCAACCCCAAATAAACTAAAAAATGATTTTCCTAATTTATATATCTTTGATGGAATTCCAAATAATATAATACTCAAAACAATCACAACAATCAGAAGCGTTCCAAGAGCACTTACTGCTGCTCTCTTTTTCATATTCATCACCAAAAATCAAACCTTTTTAAAGATTCGCCAAGAGCTGGGTTTGCCCACACCAGTATTATAAACAAAACAACAGCAAGAATAGCTAATACCAATAAAATTGTCGCAAGATGCTGTGTCGCAAATCCTATATCAATTCCTTTTTTATTGAATTTCATTTTATGGATATATTCTTAATAGTTATATAAATACTTATGCCTTTAACTTTGCTCAGCAGGCAAGTACTCGCATGGCAGCTTTTTTAATTCCTGCTCGTTAAATTCCCTTATTAAGAAAAATGACGCCCACTCCATTCTTATGTTTTCATTGGTGAGCCAGTTGAAAAACCCGGATACCCCGGCTGTTGCCAAACCCCCATACATCATGAGATTTCCTAAATAAGCTAGTGGTAATCCAATCACCCCACCAACACCCTTTGTAGCTGCTGTTACACCATACCCAAGTGCAACAAAACCCACACCAACATAAAATCCTATATGTGGCACGCTGGTGCCAAATGCAAAATTCATTATTTCTCTGAGTTGCTCTTCTCCCTTGGCATAGACAAAGATAATAGCATATTCTTTGTCTGTAGAAATTGTATCGTCAGTAAATTGCTTTACTTCAATGTCCTTATAGATTTCTGCAGCTCTTTCTGTTTTGTAACCAGAGCAGAATTGGATATAATTAATATCTTTTCCCGGAATTTTATTTTCTGCCAGATATTTACCGAAATCATTGATTTTGATGTTCTTGTTTTTAAATGATACACTGTCCCTTATGACGCAAAATGTTGTCTCTCTTTTGCCAAAAAGGTTTAATGTCCCTTGCCCGAATTCGTCGCATACGTCATAATAGAGCTTGGCAAATTTTTGCTTGATTTTTTCCGGGTCGTTCTCTTCTATCTCAATCCTCTGCAGCGGGCATTTGATGTCAGACGGCAATGCTATATTTTTGATAGTGCCAATATCCTGCGCCCTTACGCTTGATTTGCATGTATTCTTGCTGACAATATTTCTGTACAATTCGCCCGCCCTTATTTCAAACATAAACATGACGACTATGATAACTAGGATTAGTATCATAGCTGCAATAAAGCTTATTGCCAATGCCTTTTTGCTTTTCATTTAATTGACTAAACGCCTGCATTCTTTAGCTACCTTAGTATTATCTCCTAATCCTATGTAGTGGGCAGAAATTGCTACCCCTATAAACTCTGTAAGCCAATCTGGCTTATGGGCTAAAAAATATATAACATAATTCTTATTTGTGACAAGACTATTACTACCTTCTTTGTATTTTTGCAGATTTTCTTCTACATTATTTGTTATTCTGTCAGTTGTTCCCCAGCCCCATGGTGTATATTGTGACCACGGTATATTCCCCCACAAAAGATATGTGTTTCTTTGGGATCGAATCAAATAATCAAAATAATAAATATCTGTTTCATGCATTTTGTTGCCTTTCAGATAATCCACCAAGCCTTGGAATTGTTTATTTTCTAGTTTTTGGTCAAAGCTTATTTCAGAACATATTAAACATACAGTATCTATTTCAGTAACATATGCCTGTTGAAAAACATTTACCTCTCCTTCGCCCATCTTATACCAACATAATCTTAACTCTTCAGCAACAATTTTGTTAACAATATTATCATCTAATTTTTTAAATTCATATTTTGCTTCTTTTTTCCCATTAATCTCAACTTTATCATTAAATAACTTTATCTCTCTCCTTGGGCATTTCAGTGATAGAGGAGATTGTCCTGCTAATTTAACGCTAGCTTGTGCCAGAACACTCAACCTGCAGACTTCTATATCTCCTCCTTTCTTTAGAATTCCGGCAAAAGTATTTGTATTAGTAAGAAGCACATACGCCAAGACTAAAAGTAGGATGATTATAGCTAATGTACTGTAGCCCATGCTTCTTTTTCCATCAATCATTTTAATATGGTTTTGCCAATTAACTTAATTATAGCGAATAATATCAATAAAAGCCCGATGACAATCAGGAAATGCATAAGCTGCTTTGGCCCTATTGAAAAGTCTTCTTGCCCTCTTTTAGTGTAGAAAAATCTGTTAATCATATTTTTTCTTATACAAACTCTAAAGAATCGTATATATAAATATTTGGGTTGGCAGATTGAATGGATATTACCTTGGACTTGGCTTGCAGCAGCATTTATCCCCTTCACTAAACCCTTCAAATTTTCCTGGCGCTTCTACATCATTGCCAAAGCAACTGCCTTGCTTGCTACCTTCCAAATAGCCTACTGCCTTGCAGGCTTTGTCGCAGTTAAGCGAAGATTCCTTGATGCCTTCGCTGAAAATCTTGAACCTTCCAGTAAAAATCATAAAAAGCACAACCAAAACAGCCAATGCAATGGCAGCCACAATGATTGTGTTAATGGAGATGCTCTGCCCTTTTTTAACCATATTGGTATCGTTAAAAGAAGAGTATATAAAGATTTTGTAGATTTTATTTATAGCAGCAGCAGCCGCTTGTAGGCGTGTCGCTGTACCTGCCTGCAATGAATGTGCCGGATGGCTTCTGGGAGCAGTCAAATTGCGTTGAGTC
>JAGVXS010000023.1 GCA_018303685.1 Candidatus Woesearchaeota archaeon | reverse complement strand
AGATTTCCCAAACTTGTTGTTTGCTGTCTGGGGATTTTGGAGTGCAGTTCCTAAGCGTGAGCTTCAATTCCCAGTTCAGGCTCCATAAACTCTTCCCTGAAATAATCTGCTTCCTTCAGCTTTTTGATTCTGGGATTATAAACTTGATGAACATACTTGTTTAGGATTTCCTGCTCTTTTTCTGTCAATGGCTCCCTGTGCTTCGGCTTTGAAAAGCTGTACAGCATTGCAGGAAACATCTTAATTTCTTTTTTCCTCTGCTCGTAAAAGTCCTTAAGAGTCTTCACTATATCCACCCCTTTAGGCATATATAACAAAATAAGTATATATAGTTTTTGCATATAACATATATAGATATATAGAATTAATTGGTATAAATTTCATTTAATAGTTGCTAAAATCAACAAATTTGGAGTTCAAAAAATTGAAGTGGCAGTTTTCATCGGTAATATTTAAATAGTTTAAAAGTTATTATTGTGTATTGCAGATACAAGGAGGTGCAATAGATGGCTGAAGAACAAAGGTTGTTGTTTGGAACTACGCTTAAGTATTTTGATATATTTGATGTAGCTCTTTTGAAGTTAAGCCTAATTACCTTTGGGCTCTTTTTAGTTTCAGTGTGGCCTGTATTTGCCAATTGGGTAACAAGCACATCTTGGGTTTGGTTTTTAGTTGCTTGGATAGTATTTGCAATTAGACCATTAATGAAAGCATTTAAGAAATAACTTTTTTTATTAAGGAAAATAAATTTGCTTTGCTAATGCAATTTTGTAGAGTCATCCCAACTCACTAAACTCCATTACTTCTTCTTTCTCATTCTTCAAAGTTTTCTTCACAACATCCTCAAAATAAGGAATGCTTATCGGAGTCACAAACCTTGCAAAGTTGCTTGTTATCAATGCCTCTCCTATGTCAAGAGAAGCAATTGTCCTGTCGTCATCGCTCAAGTCCTGCGAAGCGCTTTCAATTATCGCCAGCCTTTCAGGCTTCATCTCAATGCCAAGAATGATTTTAGTATTCATGTTTGCAAGTATCTCCCTTGGAATCAATGAAGGCAATTGTGTTATCGCTGTCAACCCAACCTTGAATTTTCTCCCTTCACGTGCAATTGTTGAAAAGATGTTAGGGCCTGCCTCAAGTACTTCTTTTCCCAAAACCCTTGGCGCTTCTTCAAGAACAATGGAAATTACTGGCTTGTCATGCAAGACTCCGTTCATCTTGTAATTCCTGTACTTATTAAAAACCTCGTTTGCTATCAAACTTCCAATCAGCAATTCAACTGCTCCTGAAAAGTTTGATGTGTCAACTACAACAATCCTTCCTTCCTCCAAATGCCTGCAAATGTCGCTTATTGTTGCAAATCCTGAATTCAACTGGAAAATCCCGTTGCAAAAAAGCTGATTATTGCTGAATTCTAAATCCAACAAATACAATAATCTCCTCTTGACAACAGCCATTGTATCGTCTTTGAACACCTTTCCGATGCTTAATTCTTTCTCGAGAATTATTGCCTCTATCCATTTATCGCCAAATTCTTTATAATAAAGGTTAAGGCATTGCCTTTGCGCGTCGCTGAAATCGACAACCCCGTCAAAATGATGCGGCTTTATGGCGTCTAGGTTTATTCTTAAAGTATTTGTCCCAATCGGCGCATTTTTAGATGTATAATAAACGATATTTTCCCTGTTTGGGTGCTCTTTCAGGCCAATTTTGTTTCTTCCGTAATACTCGTCATGAGGATCCAAAACCAAAATGCCGCAATAGTCCCTGCCGACAGCATTCCAAAGCAGGTTTGAAACAAGCACGCTCTTGCCTCTTCCTGTTGTGCCTGCTATCAGAATGTGGTGGGAGAATACTTTCTCGCCATCAAGGTAAATCGGGACTTCCAGAATTTTTGAGCCGCTTCTTAGATTTCCAAAAAATAATGGATTTTTCGGCTTTGTCAAGAACCTCAAGTCATTTTCCGTTATTTCCCTTATTTCAGAAAAAAACCCAGGCAACGACTTGCTGATGAAGGCATTTTTATCTTTTATTGTAACAAGGCTCTTCATCATTGCAAGCATATAGTTCCTCAGATTTGCATCAAACATCTCAAACTCTGTGTTTTCCTCGAGCTTCATTCCTGAAATCATCTCAAGGTTCTGCTGTGATATCTGACTTCCGTAAACCAAGTCATAAACCTGTAGCAAAATCTTTCCTTCGCCAGAATCAGCAACCAGCAGCTCTCCAATCTCAATATTCTGCCCTGCTTTCTGCCTTGCAACAATCCTTCCAAACTCTCCAGAAATAACCTGCCCTTTCAACATACCACCCAAAAGTGAAGAATAAAGTTAGGTATATAAAAGTTTTTATGCTTTTATTCGACTTTCGGTATAAGCCCTTTTTTCTTAAAGAGCCAATAAGCAAAAAGTCCAGAAAATAAGGTTGATAAAATAATGATAATTAATTGAATTTGCCAGTTAATATGCTCTGCTATAGAGGTGCCAAATATTGTGGCTATAGTATTTGGGACTATAAAAGCAGCTCCTAAAACCCCCATCCAAACTGCTATCATAGACATCTTATTGTTTAGAATAGTCAGCTGATTATTATAAATGCTCTGCAGAACTTCTAATCCCGATGCCAATACAGTGGACATCTGCTCGCTTATTGAAATCTGCCTTGTCAAGTCAGTGCTCAGCATGCCTATCTTCTGCAGTATTATGGGATCGTCAGTTACGAGCTCTGCATCCCCGTAGCGCATGTAATGCACGACATCAAGGGTGGCCCACAGGGCCTCAAGGTAGGAAATCAGCGCATGCTTCATCTTGTATATGTCGCTTCCAAGCTCCTGCCTTGGCGCAGACGGCTGTATCAGGTACTTGCTTATCTCCTCGCCCTGCTCCTGTATAGAGCGTATGCCGTCAAAATTCCTTTCATTGTTCTCGTCCAGAATCCTTATCAGCACCAATGAAATCTTGTCTATGTCATCCAGGTTTTTCGGGACTTTTTTGAAGAAAATGACAGCATACCTTGCAAACTTGACAAGCCTTGTGACATGCTCGCCGTGAATTGTGACAATCAGGTTGCTCTTCATTAAAATTATAAGCTTGTTAATCTCAACGTCAAGCTCCCTGACCCTGACAGCAGGAAGCAGCAATCCCAGCTCTGTTGTATGGTCGTCATAGCCTGAAAACCTCTGCGAAACAAGCTCCTGCACTATTGAAACGTTAAAGCCAAGTGTTGAAGCAATTTTCCTCCCCTCCTCTTCCAGATTTTCAACCTGCACGTTCACCCATGCAAAATCAGAATCCTTGATTGTCTGAAGAAACTCCTCGGTTTTGCCCTCTACTTTTATAGTGCTTCCGTTCTTGAGCATGGCAACGCAAAAAGTCGGGCTAATGCCGTTAGGAGGCTGGCTTAAAGAAGTTTCCAGCTTTGCTTCTGATTCATGCTCACGCCTCATTTTGCCTCTATCCTTAGTATCTGCCCTATCTCGTCCTTTGACACCGCGCAGCCGTTCAGCTTTACTCCCCATAAGACGCTTTCCAGCAAGTTTTTCCTTGCGTCAGGTATTTTTGTTATGTAGCTGTCCAATATTCCAAGCTCGTATGCAACTGCAACAAGCTCAACCGAGCGTATCGCTCTTATATTATTTACATTGTTTCTAAACTCTTTTAAATTACTTTCGTTTATGCTTATAGGGGTATGCAATGTTTTCCTCAGGATTTCAACAATCATCTTTGGATTTTCCATCAGGAATCTTGTTGTCTTTTCATCAATAACTATGGCATCAGCATTCAAATTTATGGCAGCAGCAATGACGGAAATTTCAGCAAAATGCACTATCCTCATGTAATTGTTGTAAGCCCTGAAAATTTCATTCGCTGTGCCAAGCAATCTAGGTGTTTTTTCCCTTATGAAGCTGTTGTCCGCAATTTCTATTACTCCCGTTTCCAGAAGCTTCTCGACTTGGATAGCCTCAAACTTGAATTTTTTTGTTTCAAGCGGCTTGTCGACTAATTCCCGCCTTACGGGCTCTGTTATGTAAAATTTGCCGTTAAATTTCTTTTTTAGAGGCTCCAAAATCCACAACAGGTTGTTTGTTGCCAGGCTTATTATGGGGCCTGCATCAAATATCAGCGATTTCATGTGAACAGGCTCCTTGCTATTTTCAGCCTTTTTGACACATTGACTGCCTCCCCGAACTGGTCAATAATGGTCGTCTTGCCGAGATAGTGCATCAGCTCCCATTGGGAAATTCCTAGCACTTCTGAAGCCCTTGCAATTGAAATGCCGTGCTCGCAGAGCTTGCAGCCTTTTTTTATCTGGGCCTGGTTGATGACCTCGTGGATGTAAAGTTTCAGCTTCTGGTCCATCGCCCTTATGAAATCAAATACACTTCTTATCGACTTCCTGAAGCCGTTGTCGTCATTGTTTCTCAGGCTTGAAATGCAGGAATTCAGCATAGCCATTACCCTTCCATAATCCATGTCCCTCTGCTTTCTTTCTATAATTTTTGAAAGGGAGTAGATAAGGATGGCAACTGATATGCTGTCCTCGTCCTGGAAAACGCTTGCATTGTGGATAACATGGTTGCTTAATTCCTTCATCTGCACGATGTCGCTTTCCTCCTTGACTTTAAGAATTTCAATTAAATCGCTTAATACAGCAATGATGTCTTTTTTTATTACGTCATGCATTTGGAAAAACTGGAATTAGATGTTATTTAAAACTTTCTGTTAAGCGCTTAGAAGCTTCTTTACATTTATCTTATCCTCTTCCTTTCCCTGCACTAATAGTTTTCCATTCTTGTAAAGAATCACCGTACAAGGGCCTTTCATGACTGCCAGCTCATGCTCTGACTTCGGCTTTTCAAAATGAAACCCAAAGTCTTCAAGCTTTTTTAAGTCTTCCAGAGTGTGGCTTTTGTGCTTTTGCTCTTCTTTAAGGAATTGTGTAAAATCTGTAAGGCTTTTCTGGAACTTCTTGTTGACCAATTCCTGGTACGGAAACCAGCTTTTCCTGAACAGTTCAGGATAGTTTTCAAAATTATTTTTTAGGAACTCCACTGTCTTTGGGTCTGACATATAGCCAGAGCCGAAATCAATGCCGATTTGCTTTTTTAGTTTTTCAACTTCCCTGTCTCCGGTTACTTTTGCAATTATGGAAGCTGCTGCAACCAATGGGTAGCGCTCTGCATTATGCTCCAAAATTAATTCAATTTTCTTGTTTTTCACTAATTTTTTTAGGTATATTTTATAAGAATGAATATTGTTGCTTGGGCAGTCTATAATTGCCTTTTCGGGATTGAACTCATTCAATATTTCTGCAGATTTTCTGGCTTCCAGCTTGTTTAAATTCAATCCGTCATGCCCATGGACTGCCTTGTCGATTTCATTTGGCTGAAGAACAAAAACCTTGCAATGCTTCAAAACTGGCAAAAGCTTCGAATACAGATGTTCGCGCTCAGCAGCAGTCATTAATTTTGAGTCTCTTGGCTTTAAGGCAATTAATTTTTTTAAATCCTCTTCGTAAATCATGGCGCCGCACATCACCATCGGACCAAAAACCGGGCCTCTTCTTGCCTCATCAATCCCGCAAATTAAAACCATGTAAATAGGAAGTATATTTGATTTATAAAAATGTTGTGGAAATAATAATTTCGGCGCCGGGAGAGGGAGTTTCAGCTACCTCTAGTTAGCATTTGAACCCTCGTAGCGTTGGGTCAACGCTAACTGGATCTTAAGTCCAGCACATTAAACCAGACTCGGTCACCCCGGCTTTACCGAAAGTTATTTATACTTAAATTATTACTTTATCAATGGGTCAACGTTAACTGTTTTTAATCCAGCGCTTTAGGCCTATTCGGCCTTTTTTCTTTATTTTTAATCAATAATGGCAGAATTTTTCCTTTATAAACTTCACACAGAAATGTCCAGTGTCCATTGCTACTGGGAAATATATGTTTCAGATAGATAGTTAGTAGAATTAAAAAATAATAGCGGGAAGAGGATTTGAACCTCTGACCTATGGGTGCCTCCGAAATGCTTATGAGCCTTCCGCTTCCATTAATAGGTACTAATGGAATCATCGGGCACTCCTGGCTGCCCTATCCCGCTATAAAAATTAAGAATTAAACTTCGTTTATAAACGTTACTAAAAGAATCAGAATTCAAGTTTTTCCATTATTTCTTCTCTTGTTATTTGTTTTATTTCTCCAACTTTTAAATTCCCAAACTGCAAGCCGCCAATGGAAACCCTTTTCAGGTAAGCAACTTTGTTGCCAATGGATTCAAACATTTTCCTGATTTGCCTTTTTTTGCCCTCAATTACAGATATATAAACCTCCTTTTCTCCGACAATCTTGATTTTGCACGGCTTTGTTGTGCATGTTTCGCCGTCAATCTCTATCTTTGCGCCTTTTTCCAACAGCTTTATCCTGCTTTTGTCAGCAGGCTTTTCAAGAATCGCATAATATTTCTTGCCAATTTCATTCCCGGGCTGCATTATTTTGTCTGATAGCCTGCCGTCATTTGTAACTATCATCAATCCTTCTGTGTCCTTGTCGAGCCTTCCTACTGCAAACAGTGATTTAACTGACTCTTTTGGCAGATTGAGTTTTTCCAGCAGATCATAGATGCTTTTTTCACTGCCGGATTTTTGGGACAGATAGCCTGCCGGCTTGTTTAAAATAAAGTAGAGTTTTTTTATCGCCTTTAGCTTTTCATTCCCCACCTTCACCAATGATTTTTCAGGATTGAAGAAATAGCTTGGATTTGCAACAACTTTGCTGTTGATTGTTATTTTGCCGCTTCTTACAGCATCAATGCAGTCGTCTGCTCTTTCAAACCTGCCTGTTTTCATCAGGAACTGCTTTAAAGATGTTTTCTTTGACATGTTGGAGAAAAAGCAAACCAATTTTAAAAACCTATCTTTTGTCCAGTATTTCGATTTTTCCGTTCAAATCTACAAATGTAACGCTGTCCCCCTCATTGACATCATCAGCCAATTTCTGGGGAAGGCTTGAGTCAAGTGTTTCATAGCTGACAGCATCCATCAACTGCACTTTATTTCCTGATTTTGAAATGATTTGCCCCTGCTTTCTCATTATTTCTATCTTCTCAACCCTGTCCGAGTGCTGGAAGGTGACTGTTCTTTCGCCTTTTTCCCTCAGTCCCTGGATGTAGAATTTTAATTTGCTGTGTGAATGCGTGCCGACAACAATAACTTCTTTTCTCAGAACCCTGACTGGCTCTCCGTTGTAGATGAAGTAATTTCCTCTTTCAAGCTCTGTTGCGGTGGGCATTTT
>JAGVXS010000036.1 GCA_018303685.1 Candidatus Woesearchaeota archaeon | reverse complement strand
TGACAAGCGATGAAGTCTGCAGCCTTGTCATCGAGGAAAGGAAAAGCCTAAGGCTGCCGATGCTGGGCATAGCATCCTCAAACATAAGAAGGCAGCTCAAAAGGTTAAAGGACATTCTGCTGGTTGAAAAAAGGCTTAACGCCTACAGGATAGCTGAAAACAGCAGCCTGAACGAGATTTTTGAAGAGAGAATTGAGAAATTTTTATTGCAGAGCATCAATTCCAGAATTAAGGAGTATCTGAAAAAGATCGATGAATTGTAAAGGTTTAAGCATAGGATTACCAAGGCAGAGAATAAATGCAAAAAAATGATTTGAAGCGTGTTTTATCCGTCGTAAAAACGAAATATTTAAATATATCCTAGATTTTGTATTCGAGAAGTAAGACGTGGGGTGTAAGGTATCGTCTTAAAAGTAAAAAACAGAGGAGGTTATATAAAATGGCAGAAAAAGTAGCAAAAGTCGGAGTTAAGAAACAGGCAGGCTACCTATATTTTGTGGACAAGAAGGGAAACGTAGCCAGGGCCAAGATGTCAAGAGGCGGAAGAAAGAAAGGCAAAGCAAAAGTTGAAGTTGTTGCCAAAGCCGGCGTCAAGAAGAAGGGAGGATACCTTTACTTTATAGACAAGTCCGGAGACATCTCATGCGCCAAGATGTCAAGAGGCGGAAGAAAAAGGAGAAGAAGATAAATTCTTCTTTTATTTTTTTTATTTTCTTTCAATTTCTAATAATCTTTTCAAAGAATAGATTGCAACTTCAATCTGCTTCTTGCTGGGCTCTTTTGTTGTGATTTTCTGCAGCCACAAGCCCGGCATTGAAATGAGCTTAAACAGGAAATTATTCTGCTTTTTGTCGCTGATTTTCAGGATTTCATAAGAGATGCCTGCAATTACCGGGATAAGAAGGATTCTCACGGGAAACAAAATCCCTTTCCTCAACCAATGGCTTAGCTGCATGAAATCCGGATAATAAACCATTATTACCGACGGCAGCAATGAAAATACAAAGATGCTTACTATAAACACTATCAATAAAAATGAAGTGCCGCATCTTGGATGCAAAGTTGTGAATTTTTTTACATTGTTTACGGTCAATTTTTTTTCTTTTTCATAGCAGTGTATTGCCTTGTGCTCGGCGCCGTGGTACTGGAACAATATTTTTACGTCTTTCATCAGCGAAATTGCGAAAATATAGGTTAAAAAAATCAAAATTCTTATCATGCCGTCTATAAGGTTGAATAATACCGGCTTTTTTTCCTCATAGAATCCCAAGAGATTTGTAAGAAAGTAGGGCAATGCTATGAAAAATATGACAACAATAACTATGGAAAAAAACATTGTGATGGCAAGCTCGTTTTTACTTATCTTTTCCTTATCGTCTCCTGCCTGCTCTGCGCTCCACATCAATGATTTTATTCCAATAACTAACATGTCCGCAAGGTTCACAAAGCCCCTAATGAACGGCAGTTTGAGGAATTTGTATTTCTTTTTTGGGATTAAGCCCTTCTTTGATATGATTTTTCTGCCTTTCCTGACTGCAACAACGTACTTGCTGGGACCTCTTATCAAAACTCCTTCTATGACTGCCTGGCCGCCGACATTGATTTTTTTATATGACATTTCTGTTTGTGATTATAGAATAATTTATAAATCTTTATCTATTCAGCCCGATTATGAAATGCCCGTACTGCAATTATGAGGAAACACAGGTTATTGATACTAGAGAGACTGAAAACCTCGAAGCGACAAGGAGAAGGAGGGAATGCCTAAAATGCAATAAGCGGTTTACCACATACGAAAGGGTGGAGGAAGCTGACATAGTTGTTGTGAAGAAAGACGGCAAAAGGGAGAGGTTTGAAAGAAAAAAGCTGATGGGCGGCATTCTAAAGGCGTGCGAGAAAAGGAACATACCTCTTGAAAAAATAGAGAAGCTTGTAGATGATGTTGAATCTGACCTGAGGAAGAGGGACTCTGTAGAAGTGGAAAGCAAGGTAATAGGCGAAATAGCAATGAAAAAGCTGAAAGCGCTTGACAAAGTCGCTTACATAAGGTTTGCCTCCGTCTACAGGGAATTTGAGGACTTGGAAAGGTTTGGGGAAGAGCTGGAAAAGCTTACTAAGAAATAAATTATTGCGGCTTATATATTTGCATACCTTCCCTGTGTGCTTCTACGCGCACATTCATTATTACTTTGACACCATCAACAATATCTATGACATTTCTCAAGATTTCAGTCAAGTCTTTGGGCTGCCTGTTCTCTAAATAATACATGCCTCCTTGTCTTCCGTTCTGTACTGCATTGAAAGTTGTTTGGGCAGCAATTCCCTGCATATGTTCAGCCATCCTAAAAAAATTTGTTTTCTCCCCGTACGTTAATCTTGCAACATCTTGGGATATTGTGCTAATTGTAGCAAAATAAAGAAATCTTTTTTCTAAAGTTACACTATCATCAAATCCCACGACTAAATAAGGCATTCCCTCAGCATCAAATCTTTGGGTAGCTCTGCTATAATTAGCATCCTCTTTGATGACTATGGCGCCTGAATGATTAATAGCGCCTCTCCCATAATCTGTCTTGAACAATATGTTTTCTTCCGGGATATTGGTTAATCCAACTAAAACCTCTGTCGGCAAAGGAGATTCTGTGATTTGCCAGACATGCAACTTTCCATCTTTCATGCATCCTTCAATCTCAACTTCAACTCCAAATTTTTTATTGTAAAATTTTGCTATTTTAAGTGCTTCGCTTCCAATCATTGGGGGAAAATAGTCAAATTTAGGATCATAATCTCTTGATTCTATCTTTCTGTTTCTAACAGAAAAAACTTCATGGGTTCTTTGGTGATAGTATTTGGTCGCTCTTTGCCTAAAATCCTGTCCTAGGTTCCATGTTTCTTTTAATTCTCCAGTTTCAGGGTCAAACCACTCTAGAATCATAGACCTCAGTCTCGGGTTGTTAGATTTATTACTTCCCGTAAGGTAGCTTGTAAGCCCCCACGCTCTCTTAATTGATGCATGGTCAGGATATTGGTAATCATGGCTTCTTGCAACAAATGCTACATTTGTTTGCCCAACGAGATATTCTATACCAGAGTCTCGAACCGCGATGGAAACTTTGTTTCCTTTTGTCAAAATAATTTTTCCATCCTTACTTTGAATTTCTCCTTTTTTATTTAATTTATACCCTTGGTCACCTAGTCCATTTGCCATGCAAAAAAACAAATCATGTAAACAATATTTCTCTCTTAAATCAAACATGCCCCCCACAGAGACAAGTCCTAAATTAGTTCCATCTTCGACATAAAAAGATAATGTAAAAACTTCTTCTTTTGACACTTCAGGTATTTTTATCCCTTCAATTCTCGCTGCATCCAAAATGGCTTTTATAGTTTGTTCGGTAAAATCTTCTATTCCTTCTCCACTAGCCATATCTATTAGTTCCCTACCACGTGGCAAACCAGGCCATGCATACTCATGCACTTTTCTCGATGTCCAAATCGGTGCAGTTGTTATATCTCCTATCAAGTTCTGCAACAAAACTGGCTTGGTTTTTCTAAATTCTCGGGCTTTCGCAAATCCTTCCCTAAACCTGTCCCAACTTTGCTCGTGCTCTTTTGCATCATACAAAACAGGAAAACTCTCATTCGAGCCCGGTAATTCCTTGTACCCGGAACTCCTGCAGTAGATAACTCCTACTTTTATGCCATCAATTTCGGTATCTATCCTCTCCGCTAAGTCTTCAAAAACCGCCTTTAGTCTTGACTCGTCAACTGTTTCGATATCTGCCACGTATCCAAATGGCTTTTCACATCCAAATCCTTGCTCATTGATATCAATTAGAAACTGCGCTAAAGCAACTGCTTTATTTCCATAACGTTTTAGATTGAAGTCTCTTTCTTGTGCAATATGCTCTAAGCTTTTAATCATTCGAGTAAGTTGGAATGTATTATTTATAAACTTTACTACTTATGAAGAGTTATTATTTTTCTACAAATAAACGATTACATTTATAAAATCTTAAAATTTACCTACTTTATGATTATAGGGCTTACAGGCAGAAACGCATCCGGCAAGGGCGAAGCTGCAAATTATCTAAAAGAAAAAGGCTTTATTTACTATTCTCTTTCCGATGTAATAAGGGAAGAGGCAACGAAAAGGGGCTTGGAGCATTCTCGTGATATCCTGATTAAATTAGGAAATGAATTGAGGGAAAAGCATGGTGCAGGTTATCTGGCAGAACAAATAAACAACAAATTAAAAAACAAAAAAAATATCAACTTTGTGATTGACAGCATAAGAAGCCCGTTTGAGGCAAAAGAGCTAATGAAAAACAGGGGTTTTGTTCTTGTTGGAATCTATGCTCCGATTGGACTGAGGTTTAAAAGACTAAGGGAAAGAAACAGGCTTGGGGATGCAAAGACTTTGGAAGATTTCAAAAGTCAGGAGCAAAGGGAAAATTTAAAAAGTGATACCAATCAGCAGCTTGATGCAACGTTCGGGATGGCAAAAAAAGTCATTGTTAATGGTGGAGCATTAGAAGAATTGCATAAAAAGATTGATGGATTATTAATAGAAAAATAGCGCAATAACAACATAAAAATTAAATCAAAAAACGAGAGCGTCCTCTGAAAGCAAGCATGAAAGAGGAAACCCGCTTGTGATTATTTAATGTATTTGCGCCGAGGAGGGGCACAAAGGAAGTTTAGCTCAACAGCGGATTGTCCGAGGCGCACAAGATATTGCGACGATGTCGAAATCGAAGATTTCGAGCATTCCCGAGAATTGAAGATTCTCGATAAAGTCGCGGATTGAAAGAATAAAAACAATAAAAAACAACAAAATGCCAAGAGCAAGCTGGGAGCAGTATTTCATGAACATCGCGAAGGAAGTTGCGACAAGAAGCACCTGCGACAGGAAGCATGTCGGCGCTGTGATTGTGAGGGACAAGACAATACTTTCAACAGGCTACAACGGCAGCATAAGGGGGATGCCCCATTGCGACGAAGTCGGGCATTTGATGGAGAACGGGCACTGCGTTGCAACAATCCATGCAGAGGCAAATACAGTTTTGCAGGCTGCAAAAAACGGCGTCAGGATAGAGGGCGGCGAGGTTTACATAACGGCAAGCCCGTGCTGGATATGCTTCAAAATGCTTGCAAACACCGGCATCAAAAAGATCTATTATGGGGAATTCTACAGGGACGAGAGGATTTTTGACGTTGCAAAAAGATTAGGGATTGAGTTAGTGCACATACCTGTTAAGCAGGAAGAGCTTTAATTCCCGACAAACTTTGAGTAGATGCTTTTCGCTTCTTTCTCGTCTTTTGCTTTTATCAAAGCCCTTCCATCATTGAATATTATCAGTTTATTGTTGAAATTGATGCAATAGCCAAAATCAGTCAATTTTCCTATTTTTTTTAATTTATTTCTTAGATTGCTGGATTGCTGCTTGTCTATTGATTTTGTTTTGATTTGATATATGCCATCTCCGCATAACTTCATTATTTTTGATGATTTTTTTCCTGATAAATATTCAAAATTTCTTTTTGCGCAGCAGATGCAGCCATTGTTTTTGTTTATCTTGGTTTTTGACAGCTCGTTTTTCCAGACGTCAAAAAACAGCAGGTTTTTTTCAGGATTGCCTTTCTTCAATAATATCTTTATAGCCTCGTTAGCCTGGATTGACGGGATTAAACCGGTTATTGTGTTCAATACGCCGGCAGTCTCGCAGGTGTCCAGTGCAGCAGCTTCCTTGAGAAAGCATCTCAAGCAGGCTGTTTTATCCGGAATGACATTAAAAACATAGCCTTTGCTTCCCACTGCGGAAGAATATATAAATGGAATTTTGTTTTTTACAGAAAAGTCATTGATTAAGAATCTTGTTTCAAGGTTGTCCGTGCAGTCAAGGATTAAGCCAATATTCCTACCAAGAATTTCTCCAATGTTTTCATAATTCAGGTCGTCAATAAAAAATTGAACTTCAGCCTCTGAATTGATTTTGGCTAATTTTTCCTTTGCAGCCAGTGCTTTCGGCTTTCCAACGTCATTTTCATCAAACAATGGCTGCCTTTGCAGGTTTGATAGCTCAACGATGTCCCTGTCAACCAAAACAAGCCTTCCAATCCCGGCCCTTGCCAATAATTGCGCGGAAACAGAGCCGAGAGCCCCCAACCCGACTATTGCAGCAGAGCTTTTTCCAAGCTTTTCCTGCCCTTTTTTGCCGATTTCTTCGAAAATTTGCTGGCGAATGTAGCGCATAAAGGCAGTGAAACAAAAGATATTTTAAATGTTTAGTAAAAACTTTTAAATACCTGCCAAAAAAATACTAAAAAATGACATCAGAACTCATTAAAAGGCAGAAAGGCGATTTCTTTCGCGACTTCAGCGCATTGGGAAGCCTATGGATTTATGCAGTTGCAGCTTTATTTTCGCTTGCCTTTAAGAATTATGAATTATTCAAGAAGCTTATAACCGGCTTGGTTCTGATTTTCGCAATCATAATAGCCGTAAGAACATTTTACTTTAAGGAAAGGCCGCAGGAATACCCCCATAACTCCTACATTGAAAAGCTTGACGCATCATCCTTTCCAAGCCTTCATTCAGCAAGGACTGCCTTTTTAGCTGCTGTTTTTGTTGGCTATTTTAATAATGCCTTGTCATCCATCTTGTTCATTTTGGTGGCCCTGATTATATTATATTCAAGGATTTACCTTAAAAAGCATGATTACAGGGACATATTGGCTGGAGTTATTGTCGGGATTATAGTTTATTTTACCATAAACTTTATATATTAGTTAACAATTGTTAAGTGCCATGCAAGAAACCATGCCGCAGGAAGTTGAAGTCCGTTATATCCTGCCTGCTATAAGAAGGGAACTGGCTAAAACATTGATTGAAGGGCACAACAAGAGCCAAAAGGAAACCGCAGGCATACTTGGCTTGACAGAGGCTGCAATTTCCCAGTACCAGCACTCAAAAAGAGCAAAGGAAGTCGTGTTTAGTGACAAGGTACTTGTGGAGATAAGAGTGTCTGCAGCCAAAATTCTCGCAGAAAAGAGCAACAGGCAGAGGGTTATAGCAGAGATGTACAGGATAAGCAATCTGACGACAGTGAAGCAGATACTATGCGATATACACAGGCAGCAATCCAAGGAATTGGGAAATTGCAATGTCTGCTTTGACGAAGGCTTGATAGCAATAAAGACAGATTAAATTTTCAATAAAATGCCGCCAGCAGCCACAGAACAGGTTTTTGACAAGGACTACAGCAGGTACGGCTTTCACGACAAGGAAGAGT
The DNA here is from genome assembly GCA_018303685.1 of Candidatus Woesearchaeota archaeon. GTDB lineage: Archaea > Nanobdellota > Nanobdellia > Woesearchaeales > GW2011-AR4. The sequence continues at coordinate 278 of JAGVXS010000036.1, read as the reverse complement.
ATGTATTCAAGGCACAGAAAGGGCTGTCAAAAGAAATAGTCGAGCAGATATCAAAGATAAAGAACGAGCCGGAATGGATGCTGAAATTCAGGCTAAAGTCTTTGGAAGAATTCAACAGAAGGCCAATGCCTCAATGGGGAGCAAATCTTAACATAATAAATTTTGATGATATTTATTACTACCTAAGGCCTACTGACAAGCAAAGCGACTCATGGGATGATGTGCCTGAATATATCAAGAATACATTCAACAAATTGGGAATTCCAGAAGCTGAGCAG
>JAGVXS010000033.1 GCA_018303685.1 Candidatus Woesearchaeota archaeon | reverse complement strand
ATAATGGTTTTGGCTTTGGGAGATTCAATAAGCCATTTGTTTGGGCTGCATTACGGCAGAACAAGGCACCCATTGTCAAAAACGAAATTTCTTGAAGGCACAATTGCAGGGTTTGCTGCTGGCTTTATCGGCGCTTTGGTTTTTCTTCCGTGGCATGAGGCATTTTTTGCTTCTTTAGCTGCCATGATTGTTGAGGCTATCGAGGTAAAAATCGGGACACAGCAAGTTGATGACAATTTGCTTGTGCCTCTTGTGGCTGGGGCTGTTGTATTGGCTATAAGACTGTTCTAAGCCCATAATTTTATAAACAAACAATCCTTATCTCTTCGATTTTAAAATGCTAAGCGAACAACTTAAAGAAATCTTCCTGAAGAACAAAGACCCATTCACAGACATACTCGGGCAGGAAAGCGCAAAGCAGGGCTTAAAGTCAGCCTTGCTCATGAACAGGCACATAATAATAGTCGGAGCGCCTGGAATCGGCAAGACAACATTGGCAAAAAACATAGCGAAATTATTGCCAGACATCGAAGTTATGGAAGGCTGCTCTTATCATTGCACTCCAAACGAACCAATCTGCCCGTCCTGCAAACAGGATAAAAAGCATAAAGTTATCAAATTGCAAGGCATCAAGCGCTTCATCAGAGTTCAAGGCTCGCCAGATTTGACTGTGGAAGACTTGCTTGGTGACATTGACCCAATTAAGGCATTGAAATTCGGCCCTTTGAGCCTGGAAGCTTTCACTCCCGGCAAAATCTTCAAAGCCAATAACGGCGTTTTGTTTTTTGACGAGCTGAACAGGTGCCCTGAAAAGCTTCAGAATGCCTTACTGCAGGTTCTTGAAGAGAGAAAGGCTACAATCGGCTCTTATGATGTTGATTTTGATGTCAATTTTATCTTTATAGGGACAATGAACCCTGAGGATGCGTCAACTGAAAGGCTGAGCGATGTGCTGCTTGACAGGTTCGACATAATTTATATGGATTATCCTGAAAGCATTGAAATAGAGAAGGAAATTGTTGTTATGAAAGGCAAGAAGATTGCAAATGTAAGCGATGGATTGCTTAACCTGATGGCTTATTTCATAAGGCTGCTGAGGCAGGATGAGAAGCTTGAGAAAAAGCCGAGTGTAAGGGCTTCAATCGGCCTGTATGAAAGGGCGCAGTCAAACGCGCTTCTTAATGAAAGAAAAAATGTCCAGTTTGATGATATAAAAGAAGTGCTTGTCTCTGTCTTGTCGCATAGGATAAGGCTGAAGCCTTCTGTGAGGTATTTGCAGGGCATTGAAGATTACATAAAGGAGCAGTTCCATAAAAACGTAGAGGCTTCCAAATGGCAGAGTCATGTGGAAGAGCAGGAAACTGGTGATTACCGGTAGCGAGCAGCTTGAAGTAAAAGAATTAAGCAAAGCAGAGGAGATTTCCGGAAAGCTGCAGTTCCAGCAGCTTGAAGACAAGTTCATGCATTCTGTCCTTGAAAACGATAAAAAGACAATTGACAACGGCAAGCTGATAAGCGATGCCATAAGCCAGGGCATGTCCTCATTTTCTCCTGACTTGATGTTTGAGCAGCTTGTCAAAAACTATACCATTGCAAAGCAGATTTACGGCGAATCGCTGGTAAGGCTTGTTTCAGGGTACGAGTCAGATTACATAAAGAAGAATATCGGCATTCCAGAATTCCAGAAGGAATTAAGGGAGAAAATAAACCAGAAAATAGATGAGCTTAAGGAGGAAGGCTTTTTGCAAAAAGACAATTCCTTGTCTGAAAAAGGCGTTGAACTGGCTTCTTTGGTTTTGTATTTTGAGGAACTGGACAAGATTGTGCCAAAGGGAATTATAGGCGAGAAGACAAGCAAAAAGCATTTCATTTATGGGGAAAAGGAAAGCTCAAGGCTGTACAAGAAAGGAGATAGGTATAGGGACATTGCGCTCAGAAAATCGCTGAAGCTTGCTATCAGGAGAGGGCATTCTTATTTTGACAATAAGGATTTGCAGGTGCATGAAAGGCAAAGCAAAGGGCAAACCTATATTGTCTATGCGCTTGATGCCTCCGGTTCGATGAAAGGAAAGAAGATTGATGCATGCAAAAGGGCTGGGATAGCGCTTGCCTACAAGGCAATAAACGAAAAAGACAAGGTTGGGCTGATAGTGTTTGGCTCTGAAGTAAAAGAGGTTATAGAACCTACAGTTGACTTTACAATGCTTTTGAAGGAGATTACAAGGATAAAGGCTTCCAAGGAAACAGATATTGTCTCAACATTGCAGAAAGCAATTGAATTGTTCCCAAGTGAAGGCATAACAAAGCACCTGATTTTGATAACAGATGCCTTGCCTACAAAAGGAGACGAGCCTGAAAAAGCGACTTTGGAGGAAGCTTCAATTGCAAGAAGCAAAGGCATAACCATTTCACTTATTGGAATAAACCTCGATGAAAAAGGCAAGAGACTTGCTGAAAAAATAGTCGAGCTTGGAGAGGGAAGGCTGTACGTTGTCAGGAACTTGGAGAATGTTGACAAGATTGTACTGGAGGATTATTATAGTGTTGGGTGAGTCTTATAATCCCAATTCTGAAGCAGCCTCAGCAGATTTTCCACCATTATGTTCTATAAAGTGATTAAGATCTTTTTCATTCCAAATCAAAAAATAATCCAGAGCCCTCTTGACAATAGGCTTTGAACTCTTTTCTAATTTTAGATGTTCTGCATCATAAGGCGAAAGTTTGATAGACTGAGTACCATCACTTCTTGTTAATGCTTTAATTCTAGGCAATCTTGGCAGAAACTGTGCCAAAATATCATCCCAAAAATCGTGGGATTTCCATAAATTTACATTTTCTTCTGGCGCCAAAATTAAATAATTACTCGCTTCAACATGTGATTGAATTGAAATATAAACCCCATTTTTGCTATAGTAATCTTTATACATCGACGGAATAGTTATTCGAGGGCTATGGAAGGCTCTGGCGGCCAAATCCTCTGTTTGGGGCAAAAGCTTGTCCCTTAAATAAGATATGACATTAGCAAGTGTTGAGACGTAGCCTGTTTTTATTAGTTCATTCCCGTGTTGATCGTAAACTATGCAACCAACCTTATATTTATCACCCCTATTTGCAATTCGGATTACTGTCGTAGACTGGTGTGAGGACGATTTTAACTCAAGTAAATCATCTAGGCTCCCGTCTAAGTTCCAGCCAAGCCTTTCAAAATTTTTTAATAAAACATCTGAATTAGCCATATGTCAACTATATTTTTCCCTACCTTTTAAATCTTTCTATTAGGATTTACTTATTAGTAGTAACAATTACCTTTAAATATAGGCTTTATTTCCCAACATTATGAAAATACTTGCATTTACCGACATTCACGGCTCTTTAACGGCATTGAGGAGGATACAGCAGAAGGTTAAGTCGCAGAAGCCTGACTTATTAGTATGCGCTGGCGATGTTTCTATTTTCGAGCATGGGATTGCCGGCGTACTAAGGAGGCTGAATAAGCTAAACAAAAAGATAATAATCATTCACGGCAACCACGAGGACATCCATACCTTTGCAAAACTCGCAAAAATATTCAAAAACATCATTTTCATCCATAGAAGCTCTTATACCGAAAATGGCGTTTTATTCATAGGTTATGGTGGAGGGGGTTTTTCCATAGTTGACAAAGGATTTGAAAAAACAGCAAAAGAAAAATTCAAAGATATAATTAAAAATCACCACGATAAAAAAATAATACTCATAACGCATGCCCCGCCTTACAAAACAAGGCTGGACAAGCTCATTCAGGGGCACTGCGGCAACAAGTCAATAAGGCATTTTGTTGAGAAAAATAAAGTAGATTTATTGATTTGCGGGCATTTGCACGAGAATTTCGGCAAGGAAGACAAAATCAAAAGAACAAAAATAATAAATCCAGGGCCTTTCGGGAAGATTATTGTAATTTAACAGCTAAATTCCCCACATGGGATTCCGCTTTCTCATTATTTCTGCGACCTCCTTCAAAATCTCTATTTCTTCCTGTGCAAGCTGCTTCTTCGACTCTTTGTATTTCTTGAAATGCTCTTCCGGGATTGCCGAGTACAGAATGTCTCCTTCATGAAGCTGCCTGCCTATGGTTACATTTGGCAGCGAAACAGCGACTTGCTTGCCTTTCTCAGCCTTTTCTATATTTTCCTGCTCCTGCTGTATGCTCTTGGCCTCTGTTATCACCGAGCCGTCCTTTTTCATCAATGGCGTACCGACTTTTAAAGTGCCGGCAATCACATCAACACCTGCAATGGCAGGATTATTCTGCCTGAAAACATAGCCTTTCAAAAGCTGTATTTTGCACGGCTTGTACAAAACATCCATAGTTTCAGCGCTCATCCTCTTTTTTTCCTCATCCTGCCATTTTTCAAACTCCTCCATCAGCTTGTAAATTACATTGTTGCTGAGCACTTTTACGTTGCCTGGATTGACGTTTTGGACAAGCTCGACATTAAACCCCAAGACGACGCTCTGCAGCGGGTCTTTTGGATAGTTTGCCTCTGCATCTGAAATATCTTTTTTCGAGATGCTGCCTATGCTTGCTTTCTTTATCTCAATGCTTTTCTCTTTCAGCATTTTTGTCAGGGCTTCCAGGCTGCCAAGCGTGTCAGCCTTTATCACTATGCCCTGCTTGCCTGTCTCAATTATAACTTCTTCAATCTCCCTTTTTATTTCCTGCTTGACTTTTTCAACATCTTTAGTCTCACAGCCCCTTAGGGGCATGCCTGCAACAACATTTCCGAGCTCCGGGGCTGAAATCTTGACGCCTGATGCCGCTGAAACTTTGGTTACTGCATTAAACTTCGTCCTTTTGTCGCGCATCTCTGCAAGTGGCGCCGGCTCGAACATCGCCTTGACTTTTGTCGCGATTGGCTCGTTCAAAGAGCCTATGACAATTGTGTCGTTTTTCTTCAAAGTGCCGTCATAAATTATAACATCCGCTGTTGCGCCAAGCCCTTTTTCCTCCTTTACTTCCAGCACAGTGCCTTTTGCATTCCCTCCAACGTCAATCTTAAGGCTTTGCTCGAGGAATTTTTGGGACAACCCGGCTATAACCATCAAAAGCTCAGGCAGCCCCTCTGATGTCTTTGCAGAAATTGGAATGATGGCTATCTGCTTTGTGTAGTCTTCCACCCTGTCGAACCTTTCAGAGTCAAAGCCCAGTTCGCTGAGCTTGCCAACAATCTCGTAAAGCTTTTTCTCGATAAGAATTATCGCATTCTCGCTCTGTTTTTTAATGCTGTCAAGCAATGCTATTTTTGGGCTTGACTGCCATGCAGGCAGCAGGTCAATCTTGTTCAATGCTATGACAAAAGGGGTTTTGTACTGCTTAAGTATGTCAACACACTCGATTGTCTGCGGTTTTACTCCCTCATTTATGTCAATGACAACTATTGCTATGTCAGCCAGATTACCCCCTCTTTTTCTCAGGTTTGTGAATGCGGCATGCCCCGGCGTGTCAATTATGACAAAGCCCGGAATCCTTACCTGCAGCTTGGTCTGCTCCAGCAGCGCGCCGCATATCCTCCTTATTGTTCCCATAGGTATTATGGAGCAGCCGATGCTTTGCGTTATCCTGCCCGGCTCTGACTTGACAATAGCCGTATTTCTAATGGTGTCAAGCAACTGCGTTTTTCCGCTGTCAACGTTCCCCATTACTGTTATTATAGGCTGCCTCAGCATGCTGCAAAGTAAAGGAACTGTGTTTTTAAAAGTTTGTAATGGGAAACATTTTTATTCAAAATGGGGTTTTTTGCCTGTATGTACAGGCAAATAATTGAAGGCTCGGCAAAAATTGAAATTCCAAAAGAAGAGAAGATATCAAGAAGCATGGGCGTTTTTTACAATCCTGCGATGAGCCTGAACAGGGACATTTCTGTTTTGTTGCTGGATTCCGCAGGCAGAAGCGGCATGCAGATAGCAGACCCGCTGGCTGCAACAGGGGTGAGAAGCATAAGGTTTTTGAAAGAGCTAAGTGCAAGCAAAATAAAAAGAATTTGCATTAATGATTATGATAAAAATGCAGCAAAATTAATAAAAGAAAATTTTGCATTAAACAAAATTCAATATAAAAATAATCCAAAAATAATCATACAAAATCAAGACGCTAATATTTTTCTGCTGAATTCAACTGGCTTTGACTATATTGACATAGACCCGTTTGGAACCCCAAACCCGTTTCTTGACGCTGCATGCAAGAGGCTTGCCAGAAACGGGATTCTTGCCGTAACAGCTACTGACACTTCAGCTCTTTGCGGCACAGCTCCAAAAGCCTGCTTAAGAAAATACTGGGCAATGCCAAAAAAAGACGCCATTATGCATGAAACTGGGCTGAGAATACTGGTAAGGAAAGTCCAGTTGGCAGGTGCCCAGTACGACAAGGCGCTTTTTCCTATATTCTCGTATTCAAAAGAGCACTACGTGAGAGTTTTTTTTAGGAATGATAAGGGAAAAACCAAGGCTGATGATATCTTAAAGCAGCACGGGATGTTTAATGGCACTGGCCCGATGTGGCTTGGAGGACTATGGGATAAAAGCTTAGTTGATGCAATGTATCGTAAAGCATTAAAAAGCAGTTATTTCAGCAAGAACAAAGAGCTGATAAAATTCCTGAAAACAATAAAAGAGGAATCAAAAATAAATGCCGTTGGATTTTATGATTTGCATGATATATGCAGTAAAAATAACATAAAAAGCCTGCTGAAAAGGGAGGAAATCATGGAGAAAATAAGAAAGTCCGGGTATAAGGCGTGCGAAACGCATTTTAGCGGGCATTCTTTAAGAAGCGATATTCCTTGCCAGAAACTGGTCGGCATAATGAAAATAAATAAGTTTTTATAGAGAACTTTGAATAATTCATTATTTTCACCATTTCATTCAAAGTTCTCTTAGAGAATTTTGACAAAATTAATATATTTCAAAATTCTCTATAGCTGCATTGGTAATTGCATGAAAATGAAAAACAGCAAAATCATAAGTATTGTGTCATTTCTTGCTGTTATTTTGATTATTGCCGGATGCCGGGCAAAGGAAAAGCCATCGGAAGAAATAGAGGAGATTGCCGATACCGGGATTATTTCTGTAAGCTCCGAGCCAAGCCAAGCCCAGGTTTATATTGACGGCGAGCTTAAGGGCGAAACGCCTTTAACCCTGTACAATGTACCGGTCGGTGCATACAGCCTGATTGTCAAAAAAGAGGGCTATGCAGACTTTGAAAAGGCTGTGGGTGTGAAGGTTGGCAGAACAGAAGAGGTAGAGGCTGTGTTGGCTCAGCCGGCAGCAGCCGAAAAGCAAAAGCCTGCTGATGCGCCCAAGCCTGAAAGTACGCCGGAGCCTATGCCTGACTCCAGCAAGATTAAATTAAGCAGCTTTGCAATGTATTATGATTTTGACAATATCCAGTTCACCGAGATAAGGACCAGCGGAAGCGATTTGTTCTCAGGAAAGTATGATGCTTATATAGATTTCACTGCACTGGCGCCTGCAAAAATAAGGGCTTTGAAGTGCGTGCAGACTGCGGAAGGCACCCTTGCCGCTGTGGGCGGAAGCTGGCAGGCATCGCCAACCGAGCTTGAATGGAAATTGCTCAGTTAGCCAATCGCCCTTCTTACGTCAGTCACTTCGACTGACTCAACGCCTTCAATCTGGCTTATTCTGCTTTCCAATGCCTCTGTGCTGCCCTTGCTTTCATCCATGACAAAGAATATGTTCAAAGCCTTCAGGCCAAATGCTATGGGCTCAATTGTAGTTTTGAACTCCTTTGAGGAGCAGAAATCAACAATCTCCTTTTTTGCTTCAGACTCAATCTTAGACAAATCCACGCTTGTATTCTGGGGCATTATCTTCAGAGTAACAACCACACTTGCCATCTTAGTCAGGGCCTTCAAAGCTACATGAAGAGCACCTGTATTTTGCAGCTATCTCCCTGCAATGGTTGCATCTTATAATCTCCACCTTCGCGCACTTAGGGCACATGAACCTTGTAGAGCCTATGGT
>JAGVXS010000032.1 GCA_018303685.1 Candidatus Woesearchaeota archaeon | reverse complement strand
GTAGTAGTATTTTATACTACTTAGTAGTACTTACAACGTTGGGGTACAAAATATGTCAGAAGAAGGCGGGCTGGAAAAGAAGCTGAAAGGCTATGAACAATCAGTTGCAATAGGCCAAGGAGTGGGGCTTGCGGCAACTGCAGGCGGAGTTCTAAATGTTGACAAATTAACCAGATATGTTCCCGGCATTGAGAATCTTCTGAATAAAAATTACAACGCCTTTGGCTACAATATTGCTCCTGGGCTGCCAATAATCGGAGCGGGCCTGAACTTCATTGGAGACCAGATAGGATTCGCTGCCTCGTTGTATACTTTCAACAGTGAAAAATACAGGGGCGTAAGCGGCAAAATAAACTTTGTCAAGGACGGCTTCAATCTTGGGATAAGGCACCTTGGAAGCTACTTAATCACTTACCCGCTGGCAATAGCAGCATCCACAGCACTGGCTGCAACAGGAATTTTGACAGGAGCGGCCGCAACAATAGCACCCTACATTCTTGAATCACTCATCACAGGATTTGGCTACATAGCTTCTACGCTTGGCTACAGGAGGAAGATGGCTCAGCCGTCTTACGCAACATGAAATCAAAGCTAAGCGTAACTCTGGATGAGGAATTGGTTGCCGAGATAGCCAAGGCTCTTTCTACTGGAAAGTTCAGGAACAAAAGCCATGTCGTAGAGTTTGCAGTCAAAAAACTGCTTGAGGAAAACTCGCCACAGGCGAGTGGCATACGCCCGCCCACCTCCCCAACCCACACCGAGGTGCAAAATGGCTGAGGAAAACAAGCCCGAGCAGAAATCTGTTCCTCAGCAGGAAAAGAAAGAAGAGAAAGGCACCTTGGAGCGCGTCATAGACGACTCAATTTACGCTGCCAAAAATGTAGGGGCAGTTGCAGCTGAAATTGCATTCCCGTTCATGTTTTCCGGAGAGGCAAGGGCAAATGCCATGATTAACGCCTATCCCTTGTCATTGGGAGCAAGGGTTGACGACATTATGGCAAAAAAGCCCATTGACCTGAAAGCAAATGTAAAGGCATCAAAGGAATCATTTGTAGGAACAGCAATCATGCCTCCGCTTGAAGCGCTTTTCAAGTACATAGAAGTAACAAGGCAGTACGCGACTAACTATGCAGGAGCAATACCTGGCGCAGCTGCAGCTGTCGGAGCGCTTGCCATTGGGCAGGCAGCTTTTGTCGGCTTGTACACAGGATTAAACCATATTGTGCAGAATTTCAGCTTTAAAGGCTTGTACACAAAATTCAAGAACGATTACTGGCCTACAATGAAAAGGGTATGGAAATACGTGCTTCCTTTCAGCGCATTTAATGTATTATATTTATACCAGTTCGGAATAGCTGCGCAGCTGGCTTACGGCTCCTTGATGACTTTCTTGTTCAGGCTTGTAGGGCCAAAAAGTGAAGGAGCCAGCCTAAAAAATCTTTTCAAGGCAATGAACCCAGTCCCTTATGCAAAGGCTATAGCGACTGCGCCGACAAAACTCCTGAGCGGCTTATACAAAATAGTGCAGGATACAGGATACGCATTAAGCAGCCCTATACAATACCGGGCAGCACCGGCAAAATGAAACACAAACTCAGCATCACAATCGACGAGAAAGCAGTTTTTGATATCCTGAAGACTATTGAAAGCGGGAAATTCAGGAACAAAAGCCATTTTGTGGAATTTGCAGTAAAAAGACTGCTAGAGGAAGAAAATGGCTGAAGATATAGGCGATAAAATCAATGCAACCGTCCAACCTGCAAGCGTGCAGAAAAAAGCAGAAGCATCAGGAGGCACTCTGGAAGAAATAATCGGCGGAGTGAAAAAGATAGCTAACATGGGCGCTGCAATTGCGCTTCCTTTGGCTGCCGATAGAGGGGTAGGGAATTTCAACGGAATGGGCGGCTTTGGGGCGACTGCAACATCAGCAGGGCTTTACTTAGGCAGCGGCGATAGAAGTGCAAAATCAGCTAGAAACAAATCCATTATTGGAACATTATTTGCTCTTTTTGCCAATTATACTTTCACTCCGATAAGCAATTTAAACATTTACGCAAGGGCTGCATTGATTCCAGCGTGGCAGCTGGCAGCCAATGCATATTATATGCTTACAGAGAACATAGTAGAGAGGAAAAAGATTTTGATTGAAAATTTCAAGGACAAGTACGTGAAAATAAATAAATTGGCTATGGCTATTCTTTCAATTCCGACTTATTTAACTACGTTTTTGCCTCCACTAGCACAGCTTCCAGCGCTTGCGCTTCAGGCTTGGGCATTCAAAAAATTTATAGTCCCTGATGAAAAGACAGAGCCAAAAGACAAAACACCTTACTCAGCTGCAGCGCCAAGTGCGTTGGGAAAGTTCATCGGCAACACGTACAAGATAGTGCAGGACACCGGCTACGCGCTTGGAATGTATAAAACAGCTGAAAAGCCGGCATAGTCAGAAGCGCTATTTTTATGCTTAATGCGTCCAGTCAAGCACAGCGCCCTTGCCGCCCGTAAGCCACCTGTAGCATTCAAGCGCTGCTTTTGAGCCTTCGCCCGCTGCTATAACAGTCTGCTTGAATGGGACGGGAGTTATGTCGCCTGCCGCGAATATTCCCGGGCATGATGTGTTGCCCCTGTCGTCAACAATTATCTCTTTTTTCTCATTAACCTTTACTAGATGCTGGACAAAAGAGGTGTCAACTACATAGCCGATTTCAATAAAGATACCATCAACCTTTAACTCTTTTTTCTCTTTTGTTACTATATTTTCAACTTCAATTCCTTCAACATTTTTCTCGCCAATCACCTTTAATGGGATTGTGTTAAGTGCTAATTCAATATTTGAATTGCTCTTTAATTTTTCCACTGTTACTTCATCAGCCCTGAAAGCATCTCTTCTGTGAATCAGATAAACCTTTTTTGCAATTGTGGCAAGCTCCAAGGCGCCTTCAACCGCAGAATTGCCCCCTCCAATTACAGCAACATCCCTGTTTTTGTATAATGGTGCATCGCAAGTCACGCATGTTGAAACCCCTCTGCCCATGAATTTTTCCTCTCCCCCGATGCCAAGGCTTTTTGGCACTTTTCCATATGCAAGAATCAAGGCTTTGCAGTCATAAGTTTCGCCGTTTGCAAGCCATATTCGAAAACCATTTTCAATCTTATCAGCCTTGTTGGCTTTGCCCATGATGATTTCTGCGCCAAAGCCAATTGCCTCGTCCTGAAACCTTTTCATAAGCTCTATGCCGTGCATAGGGCCTGTGCCTGGGTAGTTTTCAATGTGGCTTGTCAAATTGGTTTGCCCGCCGACATCAATGCTCAATATTGCGGTTTTCAGCTTCTTCCTGCACGTGTAGACTGCAGCAGTCAAGCCTGCAGCTCCTGCGCCGATAATGATTACGTCGTACATAAGATTTTAGAATTTGGATGGATTTTAAAAAGGTTGTTGTTACTTCCACTCCCTCAGCATTTCCATCATCAGCCTTACAGTCGCGCCTGTCGCGCCTTTTACAAGTACACCCTTGTCAACTTTGCTCCAGACTGTTGTGCCTATGTCAATGTGCAGCCACGGCACTTCATTTACAAAATTCTTCAAAAACATTGCCGCTGTTATCACTCCTGCTTCTCCCTCGTCGCCAATGTGCTTTATGTCAGCGACATCGCTTTTCAGGCTTTCCTCGTATTCCTCCCATAAAGGCAGCTCCCAAACCTTTTCAAGGCTTTTTGGGGAAGCTTCATTAATTTTTTTTCTCAAATTTTCGTCAGTGCACACAAAAGGCGTCCCAACATAGCCAAGGACAACAAGGCTTGCGCCTGTCAAGGTTGCAATGTCAATGATTGCCTGCGGCTTCTTCTCAGCGGCATAGCTTAAAGCATCAGCCAAAATCAGCCTTCCTTCTGCATCTGTGTTTTTAATCTCTACTGTCATCCCATTGTAGGCTTTCAGCACGTCATCCGGCCTGTAGGAGGCTGCATCAATCATGTTCTCGCACAATGGGGTTACAACTATTAAATTCAAAGGCAGCTTTAGTCTTGAGCATGCCTCAATTATGTGGATTGCGGCAACAGCCCCTGCTTTGTCGTCTTTCATATTGAGAATATAAGGGTAAGGCTTTAAATTCAAGCCGCCGCTGTCAAAAGTCACGCCTTTGCCCACAATTGCAATGGGCTTTTTGCCTTTTGAGCCGTTGTAATCAAGAACAACCATCCTTGGCTTGTTGATGCTGCCTTTTGCTACTCCAATAAAGCAGCCCATCTTCATTTTTTCAATATGCTTCTCGTCAAATACAATGCATTTAAGGTCATTTCTTTTTGCAAGCTCTTTTGCATAACTTGCCACGTATTCAGGCGTTGCAACATTTGGAGGCGTATTAACTAAGTCTCTTGTTTTGCTGACAGCATCTGCAACTATGGAAGAATATGCCACTTCATTTTCAAAGCCTTTATTTGAGCCAGTTATTATTGTTATTTGCCTGATATTCTTTATTTTGTCTTTGTCCTTAGTTTTATATTCTGTGAATTTATACAAGCCCATCAATGAGCTTAATGCCATCTTCTCAGCAATCTCCTCGTTCTTGAATTTGCCGTTATTGAAAGAATCCAAAAATATGCTGAAGCTTTCTGCCCCGTTATCACGAAGCCTTTTTGAGGCGTCTGCAATCACCGCTGCAAGAACGTCGGGATTGTATTTGCTTTCTTCGCCCAAGCCGGCCAAGACAATATTTATTATGTTTTTATTTACGTAGATATTCTTGAATTCGCCCTTTTCAGCTTTAAAACCGCTGGTTTTTATGCACGAGCTTATAACATTGCCAAATTGGCTGTCTAATTTTTTTAATTCAGGGGATAATCCCAATTTTTCCTTGAAAAAGCCAACCAATAAAGCGTCGTCCTTGACTTTGCCAAGCCCGATTTTCAATGCTTTTACAGAAGCAGCAACGTTGCCCATGAAGCAATGAAACTGCAGGTTATTTATAAATATTGCCAATTGGTTTGCCCGAAAGCCAAACCGCAACCTTTATATACAAGTTAGGTTACCCTAACTTTCTATGTTTACGGCAAACAAGGAGGACTACCTAAGGGGGCTTTACATACTGGAAGAGGAAAAAGGGCAGATAAAATCCATAGATTTAGCACATTACCTTAATGTTTCAAAGCCAAGCGTGTCGGAAATGGTAAGGGAGCTCAACAAGGAGGGCTTGGTGTCTTACAAAAAATATTCAAAATTGAAATTTACCCAAAAAGGGCGCAGGATTGCGCAAAAGCTAACTTCAAAGCACAGGCTCATAGAGATTTTTTTGAAAAATATGCTAAAAATAAATTCAAAAAATATACATCAGGAGGCGCACAGGCTTGAGCACGCATTCAGCGACGAGTCTATAGCAAAATTAAGAAGACTGCTTGGCAACCCGAAAAAAGACCCTCACGGAAAGCCAATTCCGCAATAAAATTCTGGATTTATAAAAACGAAGATGCTGGAAACCCAAAAAGCTATACCAAAAAAAGCAAAGCTGCCGTTGCTGGCATTGTTTTTGATAGCCGGGTTTCTGCTATTTAAGCTTTTCATGCCCGATAATGCGGCTGCTCAGGAAAGCCCTGAATATCAAAAATTGAAGCAGATTGCAAAGGACTATTGCAGTGATCCCACATCAACTGATTCAAGATGTTTAAAGTCCTTTGAAGATTTAAAAAATAGTGATGATAGCAAATCTAGCCACTTTCAAAGATTGCAGGCAACAGCGCAGGAGCAGTTTGGCATTATTGGCGAGTACACATCAGAAGACTTTGACCCAATGCAATACTTGACGACATGGAACTTTAATAATTTGCCTCCTGAGGAAAGAAAAAAAGTCTACAAAGAATCAAGGCTTCCTGATGGAAAAACGTTAAGGGAGTATTGGATTTTTGCAGAAGACAAGGAAATTGAGATTGCCCCTGGAGTTTTCTTTCCGGCATGGACTTATAATGGGCAGGTTCCTGCCCCTACAATAAGAGCAACAGAAGGAGATAGGATAATAATTTATTTTACAAATAAAGGAACAAAGCCGCATACAATGCATTTTCACGGCATCCATAATGCCTCTATGGATGGCGCAATGACAGAAGATTTTGTTTACCCTGACAAGAGCTTTACTTACGAGTTTGAGGCTGAGCCGTTTGGAGTGCATTTGTTTCATTGCCACTCTGTTCCAATAAAACAGCACATAAGCAAGGGACTGTACGGCGCTTATATTGTTGATCCAAGGAACGATACAAGGGCAAAGCCGGGCAAAGAGCTGGTGATGATAATGAATGCTTTTGACACGAATTTTGACGAGGAAAATGAAGTGTATGCTGTCAATTCAAAGGCATTTTACTACGCATTAAATCCAATCAAGGTAAAGAAAGATGAATTAATTAGGATTTACTTGATAAATCTCGTTGAATTTGACCCAATCAATTCTTTCCATCTGCATGCAACATTTTTTGATGAGTACAGGACTGGAACAAGGCTGGAGGCAAATGCTTATACTGACATTGTTTCAATGGTGCAGGGTGAAAGGTCCATAATAGATGTCCGCTTTAAGTATTCTGGAATGTACATGTTTCATGCCCATGTATCAGAATTTACCGAGCTGGGATGGATGGGATTTTTTGAGGTGACAGATTAAAATGGAAGATAAAAATCCCATTGCCCAAAGTGCCGGCAGGATAAAATTCTGGACAAAGGTATTGCTACCCCTTATACTGGTTGGAATTTTATTATTGATTTTTGTCAAATTCGGGCCGCTTGGCGTATTCAAGTCAAACATAGTCCCTATTGAAAAGATATTTATCCAAAGGGTTGTTTTTTCACCCGAGCATATTTCACTGGAAGTATTTAATGATGGCCCTGAGCCGGTCACAATAGCACAAGTTCTTGTAAACGATGCATACTGGAAATTTGCAATGTCGCCAAGCAATATCCTTAATCCGCTTGACAAGGGACTGATTGATATAGATTATCCTTGGCTTGAAGGTGACTTTGAAAAAATAACTTTAGTATCTAGAAATGGCGTTACCTTTGAAAAAGAAATTGAAGTTGCTTCTATAACACCCGTATTTAACAGCTTTTATCTGAAAACATTTGCGCTGCTCGGAATTTATGTTGGTGTGATTCCTGTTTTGCTTGGATTATTGTGGCTTCCGTTTTTGAGAATGCTAAAGGAAAGATGGTACAGCTTTTTGCTTGCATTGACGGTCGGATTGCTTATATTCTTGGGATTTGACGCGCTTGCGGAATCATTTGACCTTTTGGAAGCTATGCCCAATGCATATAATGGGATTGGAATAATATTAATAGGATTTACTTTGTCCATCCTTACTTTATCCGCCATAAGCTACAAGTCAGAGCACCACAGGCAGATTAAAGGCGAGCATTTTCAAGCTTTAATTTTTGGTTATTTGATTGCACTTGGGATAGGATTGCATAATCTAGGCGAAGGGCTTGCAATAGGAAGCGCATACGCAGTTGGGGAGGTTGCATTAGGAAGCCTGCTTGTCATTGGATTTATGATTCACAATGTTACTGAGGGAGTTGCAATAGTTGCCCCATTGACCAGATTCGTAAGGCAAGTGGGCAATTTCTATTTTCATCTTGTCATAATGGGGTTATTGGCAGGAGCGCCTACAATAATTGGCGCTGTCATTGGCGGTTTTGCATACTCTCCTGCCTTAGCGTTTGCATACTCTCCTGCCTTAGCGGTGTTGTTTCTCTCTATAGGGGCAGGCGCAATTTTTGATGTTTCATATGACATAATGCATTACATGACAAAAGGAAGGTGGATGTCTTTATTTACAATAACAAACGTCCTTGGATTTTTAGCTGGACTTTTGATAATGTACGCGACAGGGTTTTTGGTTGTGGGGTAAGCCAATAAAATGACATTATTTCAAAAGGTTATTGATTATTTCAAAATATTTTCCGACAGAAAGTTGCTCGCATTTATGGGCTCTGGGTTGATTGTGAGCGTTGCGTACATGGACCCGGGCAACTGGGGAACTGACATTGCCGGAGGAGCCTCTTTTAACTATGACTTGCTTTGGGTTGTATGGCTTGCTTCGGGAATGGCAATGCTTTTCCAGTATCTTTCAGGCAAGCTTGGGATTGCTGGTTATTCCCTGCCTGAACTTGTCAGGGAAAAGCTCAAGAAAAAATGGCTTGTGCTTTCTTATTGGATTTTGGCGGAAATCGCGATTTTGGCAACTGATTTGGCAGAGTTTCTCGGAATAGTAGTTGCCTTAAATCTTCTTTTCGGGATTCCGTTGCTTTTTGGCACTTATATCGCAGTTGCTGATGTATTGATTATAATCTTATTGACGCAAAAAAGATTTAGGACACTTGAGCAAGCTTTTATTATTTTTGTCTCAATAATTGGATTAGGCTATGTTTATGAATTATTTATCACAAAGCCCGATGTTCCATCTATTCTGCTGCATTCAGTAAAACCGATACTTACTAGCCAAAGCGCCTTGATTGCTGTCGGCATTATAGGAGCAACTGTCATGCCGCATGCATTGTTCGTGCATTCATGGCTAATTAAAAACAAGATTATTGGCAACCATTTTGGCAGCAAATCCAAG
>JAGVXS010000038.1 GCA_018303685.1 Candidatus Woesearchaeota archaeon | reverse complement strand
TATTTCCCGTGCTGTAGCAGCTGGCCCTGATATGTTAAACGGCAACAGCACAACACCAAAGTAGTCATTTGCATTCGGCAGGAATTTCTCAAAGCTGCCGTTGAATGCAACAAAGGCAAGTAAGTTTACTGTGAAGTTATTAGCTACATGAGATTCAAAGTTAACAGAGTCATTAATGAGTACAGAGAAGTTTATCTCATCCCAGTTGGCTCCTGAGCCATTAATGTCTGTGATTGTCACGTTAATCTGAGTGTTAGCGCTGGACGAGTTTAAGTATAAGAATATTTCATATGTGTTATCAATATTTGTTACATTGTCAACACCAAGGCTCTCATACGAGCCTGTGCTTGCACTCTTCAGCCTTAGGGTTGCATTTGAAGGATATGTCATTGTATTAGTGAGGTAAACACTTAGGCTAACATTAACCAGATCGCTGAAATTAAGTACCCCTGTTTGCGTAAAGGTTATCATGTCCACCTGGCTCTCGCTGTCAAATGCCGAAACATTGATGTCTGTAATGCTTGTAAACCTCTGGTTGTTAAGCGGGGTGTGGACTGCAATTGTCGGAGCTACATTGTCAAGCACAAAGCCAAACACTGTTGAGTTGGTGTTGCCTGCTGTGTCTGTTACAGTGACTTTTAATGTGACATTGCTTGAGGAAGTCTGGCATGTTGTTGTGTTGAACGGGTATATTGTTGTGGAGTTGCCACTGTAACTGGAGTTGCCACTTATTGTAACAATTGCTGAGGTGTTGCAACTTGACACATAAGTTATGCTTGAAAGCCCAACTGCCCCTGTTAATGTGGTGAAGTTAAGCCCTACAAAGTTTGTTCCGCCTGAAGCTGTTATATTTGTATTGTTTACTGCCGATAGCCCACTAGTCATGCTGCTGAAAGTCAAGCCTGGCTGGCTTCCGCTTTGTATAGTCTGGGCATGCTTCTGTGCTGCTTACTGTTATACTGCCATTCCTGTTGGATTTAGTCAAGTCATCTGCTTCTTCAAAGAGCGTGTACTTGTTGCATGGAATACTACTGCTTCCATCAATCCGCACACTGATATTCCTGAGCCTGTTGTTTTCAGTAACATTCCATATTATTTTTGGGGTTGTATCTGATGTGTTTGTGCCGTTTAAATGGACTAAGTCGTTAATAGTGACAGTTATAGTCGGCTTTGTTGTGTCGTTAATGGTGATTGTCCTGTTGCTTGAGTTTTCAAGGTTCTGCACGCTGTCATTCACTACAAGCCTGAATGTTATATTCCTGCCTTCAAAGTCATTGTGCCCGGTTGGAACTGCAAATGATATATTAGTCCAGCCGCCAACACTTGTTGCAGAAGGCGTGACATTTGTTGTATTGATAGTTACCCAATCGTTCTTAGACACATTATAGAACTGCAAGATTGCATTTACTGGCCTTGTCAAGTTATCTGTCCAGTTTGCAACAGCCCACAGAGTTCTATTGCCCTGTGCCCATGAGCCTCCACCTGCCGGAACTGCTGCTGGATCAACACTTCCTAATTCAGTTGTATTGGCGAAATCGCCGCCTGAAGCATTGAATGTAGAGCTGTTTGTTATGTTGAAATAACTAATAACGGGCTTTATGTTATCTACTGTTATTCTTGTTGCGTTATTGCCAAAGTTGGTATTGTTGCTTGTGTCTGAGGCTGAAACGTTTATTGTATAAGTGCCATTGTATGCGAAGTTGAATGATAGGTTACATGAAACTGCCGTTGTGTTTTGGGGACTTACTATGTCTGCTGTTGTGCACGTCAATCTGTTGATATTGCTCTGGTTTGTGTAATTAAAGAATGATAGATTACTTCCTCCCAAGAAGATGGTTACGTTTATAGTTCCATTTCTTGTAAGATTAATGCCTGTGCTGTTTGTATCAAACACCGAGAATGTTATTGTCCTTTCTCCAGCAGTACTTACATTCAAAAAGTCTGTTGGCGCTGAGAAAGTAATATTATCCGGGCCGCCAAAGTCGTTTCCACCTACGGGACCTGAGAAATGGTCAACAAACATATAGGTAGTGCCAGAGTTTGATAAATTGCTTACGCCAGCAACATCCCAGAAGATGCCAGTAGTACCACTATCAAGCCAGCATGCGCTGTTTGGCGGGATTACCCTTGTGCTGTTGAATATGTTAAAGGCTGTGGCATTGCACCTATTTACTGTGAAGCAGTTTGGATTTGAAACAGAAGTGCCATTGCAATATAGTTTTTTGCTGAAGATTCCAGGCATTGCTATAATTCCAAACTCGTAGGAAACTTCGCTTGGAATGAAGCTTGCTATGTCAAACCATGACAAATTAGACCTATAGCCGGTGCCTGTTGCCTGCCTTACCTCAGGAGTGATTTCCCTGCTGAAGTTGGTTTTGCCTGCAGCGGACAAATTATTTTCATTAAGCCTGCCGCCAACAATATATATGCTAGGCCCGCCAGTGATATTGAATATAAAAGTGAAGTTGCCCCCAAGTGGATTGAAGAAAGAATCTGCAGTTATTTCTGTGCCATTTCCATAAGTGATGTTCAGTCCTCCGAAGTTAAATGTAGAAGCACCTCCGTCTGGGTTCACGTTAGGCAGTGCTGAAAATAGGGTTTCCATCTGGGATATATTGACGCCAGACACTACAAAGTCAAATGGTCCACGGCATGTCTGCCTTGCAAAAGTGTCATTTGCGCAGAAGTAAATGCTGTGTATTCCCGGACCCCTAAAGCTGCTGTTGAAGTCAAGTGGAATGCTTGCATTATAGCTGCCAGCAAATAAACTCATGTTTCTGCTTAAGGCACTTACCGTCTCATTAGTGCCTAAGCCTCCATTAAGAGAATTTAATACATAATACACCGCTGCTAGCGAGCCGTTGTCTGAGAAATTAGCTGTTACATGTGTATAGCCTGTAATGTTAAGATGCAGGTTATTTTGTATGAGCCCTTTTGGAGTGTCTGCAATGACAGCAGGGGCACCTGAATCCATTGATAAAGTTCTGTTCACAGAGAAGTTAAACACACCATTTGATTTGTTTGTGCAGCCTATTGCCCAGCTAAAATTACCCATGTCCCTGTCAAATGTTGCATTAATAGTGCTTACAGTATTGTTTATTACCGAATTATTAGAGGAGTTTACTGCAGCTTCTGCCCATGTTCCAGTTATATTCGTCCAAACACTGCAGTTTCCACTATCATCATTATCACCATTCCAAATAGGTGTGAAACTGAAGTTGACTTGTCTAGCACTAGAACCATTAATAGAGCCGTCAACAGGCGCAACTAACGTAATAGTTATCACCGCATTCACAGCCAGCATCATAAAAGCAAAAATCAAGAGAATAGAGAATAAGAGCAATACATTTATCTTGCCGTCTTGAGAATTAAACAAACTCCTAGTCTCCTCTTTTTTCATTAATTCACTCCTCTTTATGCGGCGGATATTTAAAGGCTATTGGTTTGGCAGCACATATTTAAATCTTTTGATTTAGGCATATAGTTTATATACAGCCAGCTTTCCATCCAAGCTTATGTTTGAAAACGCCAAACCCCCTTTTCAAATCAACAAAATGAAGTTGTATTTAAACTTTTTGTTATTTTATCAATATTTATATACTACAATAATTATATTATAGGATTATATTATAGGATAGTTTTAGCAAAATAATCAAAAAAATGATAAAAAACACAACAAAAAATAAAATTATTGCAAATGATGCAGAATTATGCGGGGATATGCACATGGTTTTTGTCTTCTACCCGATTGATGTATTGTTCCTCGATAAAAATAAAATCGCAGTTGATGCCAAGGAAAATTTCAGGCCGTTCACATTCTGTAAATCAGGGAAAAAGGCGATGTATGCGATAGAACTGCCGAATGGAATTATAAAGAAAACAAAGACGGAGATTGGGGATAAAATTGAGTTTTGAATATTTTTTAATTGTTAAATTCAAGTCAATAAAACAAATCAAAAAATATGAGAGCAACTTTGTGATTTCCCAGCAAGAAAAAGTAAACCGCTTGTAAAACAGAAAAGTTTATATATAAGCCTATAGTATTATAATATTATATGCCAACTACAATCCAGATTAATAGTGAAACTCTTGACCTATTGAAAAAGTTTAAGGACAGCTTGAATGCTGAAAGCTACGACGATGTAATAAACAAAGTACTGAGAGGCGGAGTCAAGAAGTCAATGTACGGCGCCCTGGGGAAGGAAAAAAGCATGAAGAATATATTAAGGGGGCTGAGGGATGAAAGTGACAGGTGAACGCCTTTTTCTGGATTCCTCTGCATGGCTGTCCTATTTTCTGGCGGAAAATGATTTAAGCAGGAAATTTATCGAAGGTGGGAGGTATCTGATAATGACTTCTGTGCTGTCAATTTTTGAAATCAAGAGAAAGATGCTGATGAGGAATGCCAAAGAACCGAAAATTGAGGGATTTTTGGATTTTATAAAAAGCAGAGGCTTGGTAATAGTGTTAGATGAAAAAATATGCAGGAATGCTGCTGAAGTATCGCTTAAGCGCAAGCTGCATACTGTGGACAGCTTGATATACAGCTCCGCCATGCTAAGCAATGCCACACTGGTATCGGGCGACAATCACTTTAAAGGATTGGACAACGTTATAATTCTAGAATAAAAACAACAACTTTTAAATAAAGATTAGATTACTTCAAACTTAAGGGGACGTCGTATAAAGGAGTAATCCGTACAGCCTGGTTATTATCACCGGCTCCAGCATTGGAGCGATGAGTCGCAAGACGATGAATTACTGAAGGTGATACCGGTGGATTTTAGTAAGAAATTACTAAGAGCCGAAATTAGGGTTCGAAACAAAGCGAAAATCCCTACGTCCCCACTTATTTTTTCTTTCTGCCTATTTTTTCCAGAACCCTAAACAGCGGCTTGTAGAATTCTATCAGCAATATTATAGCCAAAGAAATCAAAATTCCAGTGATGAAATAAGCGTAATAATCTTCTAGGATTTCTTTTGAGACGGGAAAATCAAATTTCCAGGCTGAAAAAAACAGCAATGAAAAAACTGCAATTAATGCAATCAAAAACCATTTCCAGCTGAATTTTTTGATTTTGAATTCAGGCTTCCTGGTTTCTTTTGCTTTCTTTTGCCTTGCTTCCCTGGCGGCTTCCAAAGCCTTTAATCTTGCTTTTCTTACACGATAATTTTTATACGATGTTTTTATCTTATTTTTTATTTGCCGCCTGAGAATAAACAAGGATATTAGGATAAATGCCAAAACATAAAAGTAATACAGGTAGAATGCAAAAATAGACTTTATATCTGCAAATTTGTTTCTCTTTAGAACGACATCGGCATTCTTTGAATATAAAACATCGTCAAATTCCGCATTGATTTTTATTGGATAAGTTCCTTCAGGAACTTCATTGCCGGGATTTAAATGCAAGTTTACGCCGCCATACTGCTGCGGATTCACTACAATTTCTTTTGCATCGACAGAAACCCAATCCGGAGCATCCAAACTGATTTTGTAGCCTGCCTGCTTGATTCCATCATTTTTTATTTTTATTAAAATGTACTCGTCTGAATAATAATTTGTTATTTTTGAATCTGCCAAAAAATCTGCTTTGTAGCAGTCGTACTTTGGCACAACCTCTATGCCCAGCTTTTTTTCCGATTTTACTGACGGCAGACTTTTTATTGCGGTGCTCACAACAACGTCAAAAATGCCCTTTGCGCCTGCAGGAATATCCGCATTGAACTCAAATTTCTGCCTTCCACCCGCATCGATTGAATATTCATTTTCATCCATGCTTATCCAGTTAGGCCCCCGGATGCCGAGCTCAAAATCATTTTTTCCCTTGCCTTCATTTGCAATTTCTCCCGTGTATTTTTTAACTGCACCGCCGCAAACCCTGTCATAGTCCTTTTCAATCTCCAGGCTAAATGAGTGGCATTTCTCGACGTTTACGTCAATGTCAAGGCTTCTTTCAATATTTCCAGCCAAAGAAACGCCATTTACTTTTATGCTGTATTTCCCCTCCGCATCAATGCCGGGATTTAAATTCAGGAATATAGCACCGCTCTGCTTTTTTGGCAATGCAAATTCATTTACATTCAGGCTTGCCCAGCTCACCCCTGCTAAATCCAGAGAATATTTGTTACCGGCTGCGCCTTTGTTCGCAACAAGTATTGGTATTGTCTTTTCTTCATTCCCGCATATGTTGTAAGTGCCGTTGTAAGGCTCAAAATCAATGCTTTTTTCGCCCTGCTTCAGGTCATAAAATTTTCCTGAGAATAATGAGAAGTCCTGCGCATAAGCCTGGCTAATTAAAAACAAGAATACAAAAAGCATCAGCATCTTTTTTATCTGATTCATGAAATTGAATTTGAACAGTCAGTAATAATCCTGCATTTCTTCCTGCATTTCCTCTTCGTTACTTCCCTGCGCCAGCCTTTTGACGCCGAAAAACAAGCCCACTGCAGCAAGCAAAACCACAAAACTGATGAGTAGCATCCCAAGTATATTTTTAAGATTAGCTGCCAATAGCCCTTTTCCTGCAACAACATTGGCTTTTAGCGGGATCTGCTTCAGAACCTTGTCGTTGCTTTTTATGGTTGCTACAAATATATGCTCGCCTTTTGAAGCAGCTGTTGCGGAAGCATAAACATTAATTGTTTTCGACTCTTTTGGCTCGAGCACAAATGTGTTTGAGTCTGAAAGCCTGAATCCTGCCCAGTCTCCGCTGTCAAGCAGCAGCGTGTAGGAATTTGCGTCAGGGCCATTGTTTGTAAGCATAATTGGGTAGATTGCCTCAGTGCCGTCATTTTTCATGCTCTGCTTCAGCACCGGCACGTTGATTAAAAGCTTGTCATTTACTATTTGCTTTTCCTGATCGCCTTTGCCGAGGATAAAAACAGGAATCTCCTTTACCTCGCTCTCGCTGCCGAACTGCGATGTTACCTCTGACCTCAAAGTATAAGTTCCAGTAGGTGTATTGTCAAGTATTTTCAGCACGAATTCCTCGCTTGCTTCTGTGTCAAATCCCTCTATGCTGTCTGCAAATTTTGAGGCTGAAACTCCAAGCTCGGGAATGCTTACTTTTACATTCACGCCGTCAAGAGGCACTACCCCGCTGTTCCTGAACCTGACTTTTGCAATAAGATTCTTGCCAGCCTCTGCATTGCTTTCAGGGCTTAATGAAATGCTGCTTATCACGAAAGGAAACCTTTTCTTGCTTATCTTTAAGCCATAAACTTTCTCCTCTGAATCACCTTCTGCGTCTATCACCCTGACTTTAAGCTTGAAGCTGTTCTGCCCGAAGCTGCCAATCAGCGGAAGCTCGAGCTTCTTGGCTGCATTTTCATCTTCAGAAATGTCAAAAGCTGCTGTTGCATCAGCCACAACATCCCCGTTTTCAAAAGTTAAAATAGCGTCTATATGCGCGTCCTGGATGTCTTCAAGCGATGTCAGCCTTACCCTCAGGTCCAGCTCCTTCTTGCTTTCCCCTATGACTACAAAATTGTTCTCATTTTCAGCAACAACCCTGCTTTCAACTTCCACACTGTCTACTGAAATGTCCAAATTCCTTGAACTGCTGCCGCCTGAAACTCCATTGCCGTTGCCATCTTTCATTCTAAGTCCATACACTTTCTGCACTGAATCTCCTTCAGCGTCTGCAATCCTTACAGCCAGCTCAAACGAGCTGCTGTCCTTAAGCTTGTCAAGCAGCTCAAGGCTAAGCAAAACCGAGGAGCTTGAATCCTGGCTCAGGTCAAAATTTGAAGAGGCGTCTGCGACAACATTGCCGCTTCTCAAGTCCTTCAAAACAGCCTCTACACGCGCGTCTTCCAAATCCTCAAGGGCTGTGAATTCAACCAAGACATCAAAATCATTGCTTTCGTCGATAAAATTTGTTTTTGACTCGGCAACCACCTTGTTGTTGACAAACACCCTGTCTATTGAAACATCAAGCCTGCCTCTTGTCCTTGTATCCCTTGTCTTTATCCCATAGGTTTTCTGCTCTGAGTTTCCCCTGATGTCGACAATCTTTACAGTCAAGTCAAACTCATCTTCCCTCTTAAGCCCGTCTGTAAGGACAAGGCTCAGCAATACAATGGAGTTTTGCCCTTCAAACATGTCAAAAGTGCCTGTTGCATCTGACACTACATCGCCGGACTGCCTCCCCCTCAAAATTGCTTCCACGTGCCCGTCGTCAAGTGCCCTCACAGCTGTAAACTCAACTATGACTGAGAATGCGTTTGCATCATCCATAAGATTGCTTCTTGACTCTGTTACGACATTGCCATTGGCTGTAACCCTGTCAATTGATACGTCAAAGCCGGAAAAGCTTCCAGAAGCTCCATAAGAAATGCCGCTAAATAGAGATGCAAAAACAAGCAGTAATGCCGTTAAAGTGAATAGTTTTTTAATCATTTGCCCCCACTCTTGTATATGATGTTATGGGAGTAATTCATACCCCTTTTTAAAGTTTTCGTTATTTTATAGTAGTTACATTTATTGAGTAAAGTGGGTTTTCTACACCACTACCCACAAAACCAGCCAACACTATATATATAAACCAAAAACAACTACCAAAACGCATGATAACAATAGTGGGGGCGGGTCCTGCAGGCTCTTATTTAGCTTATTTGCTGGCAAAACAGGGCAAAAAAGTGGCAGTTCTTGAAGAGCATAATACAATAGGCAGCCCTGTGCAATGCACCGGCATTGTAACCCATTCCATTGAAAAATTCTTCAAGCTGAAAAATGAGATTATTGCAGAAAAGCTGGACAAAGTTGTTGTAGTTAGCAAAAACAACAGGATAGAAGTTAGTGTTGACGAAATTGTAATGTGGCGCGACAAATTTGACCAGTTTGTTGCCGAGATGGCACAAAACGAGGGCGCTGAAATTTTGTTAAACCACAAATTCATCGGGATTGGCGGCAGGAACATAATAAAAGCCAGGGACACAAAAAACAACAAAATAAAAGAGGTAAAAACTGATGCAATTGTCGGCGCAGACGGCCCTTACTCGGCTGTTGCAAAGGCAGCAGAAATCAACCCGGCAAAGAGCTATATCGGCATGCAGGCAAAAGTAAAGCTTGCAATGGATACAACTGCATTTGAGACTTATTTTGGCTCAGATTTTCCGAATTTTTTCGGATGGGTTGTGCCTGAAAGCGAAGACACTGCAAGGCTTGGCATAGGATGCTTTGAGAATGCGCAGGAGCATTTTTACGCATTCCTCAAAAAAAGAACAGGCAAAAAAGATGTGCTTTGCTGGGAATCAGGACTAATACCATTGTACAATCCAAAAAAGCCAATACAAAAAGGCAATGTGTATTTGATTGGCGATGCTGCATCACAGGTAAAAGCCACAACAGGAGGCGGCATAATTCCCTCGCTCAAGGCAGCGCAGACTTTGTGCGACTGCATCGCCAATAACAAAGATTATAACAGGGAATTCAGAAGGCAGTCCGGCAGGGAGCTCCGCCTGCATTTAATGATAAGGAATATGCTGAACAAATTTTCCGACAGGGATTACGACAAGCTTCTTGGACTGATGGCTCAGGAGAAAGTAAGGAAAGTGCTTAAAAAGTACGACAGGGACTCTCCAATTCCGCTGGTTGTAAATCTCCTGCTCAAAGAGCCGAGGTTTCTGCGCTTTTCAAAAATATTTTTTAACTAACAAAAAGCTTTTAAAACACACTCTATCCCTCCGAAAAGGTGGTCTCAACTTATGGAAAGCAAAGAAGATGAAGAGATATCTATTGACTTCGGGAAAATAAAGAATTTCTTCAAAAGCAAAGAGGAAAAAAAGCCTGATGAAGCTCAAAAAGAAGGGAAAAAAGATGATGAAGAGATAACTATAGACTTCAGCAAAGTAAAGAATTTCTTCAAAAGCGAAAAAACAGAAGATGCCCGAGCCCCGGCAAAGGAAAAAGATGATGACGAGCTGTCATTTGACTTTGGCAGGATAAAGAAATTTTTCAGACATGAAGAAAAAGAGGCTGCAGGCGGCGATGACATACAGGTGAATTGGGGCAAAGTTGCAGATTTCTTCAAAAAATACGGCGTTATATTCATAGCGCTTATCCCGATAATTCTTTCAATCTATATCAGGATGCAGGCGGGCTTGCTGCCAATGACAGACAGGTGGGCTGCAGACAGCGTGGTAAACTCCATAAGAGCGCAGATAAGGGCTTCGATTGACCAGCAGTACCCAAATCTGCCTGACTCAAACAAAAATGCGCTTGTTGATACAGAGCTCCAAAGAGCGATAAGCCAGAACAGCCAGCAGATTGAGCAGCGCATCAGGGAAACCTCAGCTTACTTCAAGTCATTTTTTCAGGACGGGAACAACAGAAACTATATGCCGGATATCGACCCGTATTACTGGTTCAGGTACGCAAAAAACATCATTGAGAACGGGCATCCGGGCGACATACTGAAGGACAACAGGCCATTTGACACCAGGCAGTACGCCCCAAACGGAAGGTTTGTCTTCCCTGACATGTTCCACCCTTATTTTCTGGCTTATTTCTACAAGGCTCTGCATTTGCTTGTGCCGGGCCTGACGCTTATGCGCTCATTGTTTTACTACCCGATTTTTGTTTCGGCATTATGCGTGCTGCTTGTATTCCTGATTACCAGAAAAATTGCAGGCAACATGGGGGGGCTTTTTGCAGGCGTCATGATGGCGGTCAATTCAGCTTTTCTCGGCAGGACTTTGTTCGGGCATGCTGACAGCGACGCATGGGTTGTATTTTTCCCTCTTTTGGTGACATGGCTTTTCATCGAGGCGATTGACGGCAAAAAAATAAGAGGGATTGTGCTTGCAGCGCTTGCAGGATTTTTTACAGGCATGTTCACCTCTGCATGGAGCGGGTGGTGGTATGTTTTTGACTTCCTGATTGCGACTGCTGCAGCGGTTTTGGCTTATCTGGCGTTGACTGATTTTTTTGCAGCCAAAAGCATAAAGCCTGTTTTAGCCAACCCGGCCATAAGGCGAATGGCGCTTGCAGGAACTATTTACTTCATTTCAACTGCTGCATTTGTAACTTTATTTTCAGGATGGCATACATTCAGCAGCAGCTTTGCAGGCCCCTTCAGCTTTACCTCAATCAAGGCGCCTGTGATTTCGCCGACTGCATTCTGGCCGAATGTGCTGACAACCGTTGCAGAGCTGAACGAAGGCTCAATAAACAACATAATAAATTCCATGGGGGGCATTTTCCTGTTTTTCATAAGCCTCCTGGGGCTTGTGCTTTCAATATCAAGAAGCGAGGGGATAAAAAAATCTGACTTTGTGTACTTTATCGGAGCTGCCGTTTTCTACGGGATTTTATTTATCAGCTTCGGCAGCAGCCCGCCAATATACCAGTCGTTGAAGATATACACGCTGCTGGCATGGATAATGCTGCCTGTTTTAGCCAGAATAGCGATTTCAATTTACAAAAAAGACTCTTCTTATGATTTCCAGCTTCCCATACTATTGTCGCTTTGGATTGTATCTACTATGTTCGCAAGCATCAAAGGCGTGAGGTTTACGCTGCTTTTGGCCCCTGCATTCAGCGTTGCTTTGGGCGTTGCCATCGGAAAAAGCTATACCCACCTGTCCAGATGGCTGACAAAGGAATTCAAAATCCATAAAATAATAAGCAGCGGAATGCTGATTGTGGTGTGGCTGCTGGTTTTTGCCAATCCCATAAAAGGGGCTGTTGCCGCTGCTGGATCCGACATACCAATCGTCAATGACGCATGGTACAATGCATTGAACACCATAAAGAACGGCTCTGGCGAAGATGCCATAATCACGTCGTGGTGGGACTTCGGGCATCACTTCAAGGCGCTTACGGGCAGAAGAGTCACTTTTGACGGCACTACCCAGACTGCCACTGCAGCTCACTGGGTGGGCAAGCTGCTGATGGTAAGCGATGAAAGAGAGGCTATTGGCATTCTAAGGATGCTCGACTGCGGAAGCGACAATGCATTCAACAAGCTGTTTGAAATCACCAATGACTCCCACAAAACGCTGAAGATACTTAACAAAATTATACTTTTGGGCAGGAATCAGGCACAGAAAGAGCTGAAAGCTCTCAAGCTTGATTCAAAGGATGTTGAAAAAATACTTTCATTCACGCATTGCGAGGAGCCAGAGGCGTACTTTATTGCATCTAACGACATGATAGGCAAAAGCGGGGTATGGGGGCATTTCGGCAGCTGGAATTTTGAAAGGGCTGACATCTGGCAGAATGCAAGAAAAATGCCGCAGGTGGAGGCTGTCAGCTATATGATGAAGAAGTTCAATTATACAAGGGAGAAAGCGGAAAACATTTACTTTGAAATCCAGTCAATAACAAGCGACAACGAGGCAAACACATGGATTGCGCCGTGGCCCAGCTACGCAGGCATAACCGACTGCATCAGAAGCGACAAAAGCAAAATTTATGTGTGCGGCAACGGGCTGCAGGTGAACTTAAGCAACTATGATGTTTTCGGAATCGGGCAGCAGGGAATTTTAAGGCCAAAATCGGCTGCATTCGCGTCAAAAGACGGGCTTTTCAGGAAAGATTTTGAAGGCGCTACGCTTGACTTTGGGATAACCTTGGTGCCGAAAAGCGAGAATGAGATTACAGGCATCCTGTCAATGAAGGAATTGGTCGGCGGCATGTTCACGAGAATGTTTTACATGAAAGGGCACGGGCTTAAATATTTCAAAGTGATTGACCATCAGCTTGTATTTCCCGGCTCCCAGCTTGAAACAAATATTTATGTGTATAAGGTTGACTGGGAAGGCGGAAATGCCACAATAGTGCAGGATTACGCCGATATTTTGGAGAAGATCAGCAAAGAAGAGAGCAGCGAAGCCACAGAGTCAATAAACAGCACTGCAGGCAATTCTTAGATGGAAAAAAGCAACATCTGGGCTGTGATCCCAGCCTATAACGAGGAAAAGAGCATTGCCGGAATAATCAAAAAAACAAGGCTGTATGCAGGCATGGTTGTAGTTGTCAACGACGGCAGCAAAGACAAGACAAAAGATGCCGCTGAAAATGCAGGGGCAGCAGTGCTTACACATGTGATAAACTTAGGCAAAGGCGCTGCATTGAAAACAGGCTGCGACTATGCTGTCAGGAAAGGCGCGAAGCACATTGTCGCGCTTGATGCAGACGCGCAGCACAACCCTGAAGACATTCCGAGGTTTGCGGACAAATTAAAAAAATATGACATTGTATTCAGCTACAGGAAGGCGAGCAGGAAAATGCCTTTTGTGCTACGCTTCGGAAACTGGTTCATATCCAATGTTGTGAAAGCATTATATGGCATAAGCCTCAATGATACTCAATGCGGATTCAGGGCTTTTTCAGGAGAGGCTTACAAAAAAATAAGGTGGAACGCCCCTGATTACTCGATGGAATCCGAGATGATAACAAGGGCCGGAAAGCAAAGGTTAAAATATGTGCAGATACCCATTGAGACAATATACTCTGACAAGTACAAAGGCACCACTGTTATAGACGGCATGAAAATTGTGCTGAACATGTTTTGGTGGAAACTCTTCAAAAACGGGAAATAATGCAATGGCGAAAATACTCGGAATCCAGATAGCAGGGGTATTGTTTGGGCTGTTCATGCTGTATTACTCTTTCCTGAATTATAAAAGAAAGGAGTTTAATGCAAAGGAGTTTGGGTTTTGGATTTTTTTATGGTTTGTGCTTGTTGCCATTGCAATGTTTCCTTCCATACTGGACCCCATAATAAAGCCCTTGGGCTTCTTCAGGGCGCTTGATTTCCTCGTGATGACCGGGTTCCTGTTTCTGACTCTGGCAATTTTCTACATATATACTATTACAAAGAAGAACAAAAAGCAGCTAGAGTCCATTGTAAGGGAGATTGCGATTAAGGGAAGGAAGAAATAAGACGATTTTGTGAGTATAAGTTTAAATAGCCTCTTATCCCACCAATAGTATGGTATTTTTAATCAAATTCATTGACAGGCATGTCGGGAACTTAGTGTGCAATATCCTGAGCTTGTTCAGCAGAAGAAATGCTGAAATCAAAAAAATTGAATATAAAAAAATTCTTGCAGTCCAGCTTTGGGGAATTGGCGAGACAGTTCTAGTGCTGCCTGCGCTTGAAGCCCTGCGAAAGAATTTTCCAAATGCCGAGATAAACATTCTGGCAACTGCAAGAAACAAGGACGTGTTTTTTGGAAATAAAAGCATTGATAAAGTCTGTTTAATAAAGCCAAATCCATTTTCAGTTCTTAACTTTATTTTCAAAAACATAAAAAAATACGACTTGGTTGTGGACATGGAGGAGTACCTCAATATATCGGCAATTATTTCTTTTTTTGCGGGAAAAAGGGTTGTTGGATATTCCCACGGCTCCAGGGCTAGGTTGTACAATGATAAAGTCAGGTATAACGACAAGCAGCATGCTGTGCAGACATTTCTGGATTTAATCAGGGCTTTGGGTATTGCGCATGATGCAAGCAAACTGCATAAGTTAAATTTTTCTAAAAATGACAAAACTTTCATTGATAAATTTTTAAAAAACAATAAAATCCAAAGCAATGACTTTGTCATCTGTGTTGCTCCGGGAGCTGCCGAGTCGGCAAAAGCAAGAATGTGGCCATATGAAAGATATGCAGAGCTTTGCGACGAAATTATAGAAAGGCATAATGCAAAAATTATTTTTACTGGAATACCGGAAGAGGGCTATTTAATAAAATCAATACAGGCAAAAATGGAAAACAAAGGCAAGACAATAAATACGGCAGGACACATTAATTTAAACCAATTATTTTACTTGATGATAAAATGCAAGCTGTTTGTTGGAAATGATTCTGGTGCGATGCACATCGCTGCAGCACAGGGCATTAAAACACTCGGATTGTTTGGACCTAACCTTCCTGCAAGATTCGGGCCTTACGGAAAAGGGAACATCGGGCTGTACAAGGGCTACAACTGTGAGTTCAGCCCGTGCATTAACGTACACAAAGGGGAAGTACCGGACTGCCTGTATCCCAAGAATTCCAATGACTACCAGAAGTGCATGAAGAACATAAGCGTTGACGATGTGCTGAAAGAAGTGGAGAAGATGGTTTAAGCAAGATGCAAATATTCCCCATACGTGAAAAACCCAACCAGTTGCTTCATTCTGGCAAGCTTTGGAAACAAGTCTTTTTCCAATGATATGGCATCCCCAAACAATTCAAAAATCTCGGGCTTGAAAATGTAGATTCCTGCATTCACAATATTGGTTGAGTAATGCCTTGGCTTCTCCTCAAAATCGACAATCAGGTCTCCGTCAAGTATTGCTGTCCCGTAGCTGCTTGTTTTTTCCCTAGTCATCAGGCCCATTGTAGCCATTTTTTCAGCTTCAACATGCTTTTTAACCATCTTCAGCAAGTCAAAATTGTTGTAGGTGTCGCCTGACATTACAATGAAGTTGCCAGCTATTTTTTCTTTGACGGCTTTCAGGGCATCTGCATTCCCTCTGGATTGTTTTTCTATGATTTCAACGTTTATTCCGGCATTGGAAATTTCATGCAGCAGTAAATTCATGTTTTTTGTATGCTGTGTCACAATATACACAGTCCTTATCCCATATTTTGAAAAAAAGCCAATCTGGTTCCTAATCAATGACATGCCCTTGGCTTGCTTCAGGGCAACTGGCTGATGCTCGCCCTTGAGCAGAAGGACTGCTGCGCTTACAGACTGCTCCTGAAGCCCTTTCTTGAGAAAATACTCTACAGCCTGCGATCTGCTTCTTATGACAGAGCCGTCCACTTTAGAGTCAATCAACTTCAATAGCGAATTGTCAAGCGATATCGCTATCTTTGGCTTTACCATGGTATGAAATAGTAGTAGAAAGTATGACTATTTAAGCTTTTGTGTTTTATTGACTAAAAAGACCTAAAAAATAGAAAGGTTTATATACTAGTTTGTGAGTATAGTATGAAATATTCATACTAAGGTGTTGCTGATGCAGAACAAAATAAAATCAATGATTGGGGAAAGCGCCGAAACAATCGGGACATGCAAGTCTCTGGCTCCAAGGATAGAAGAGGCTGTAAAGCTGATAGTCAACGCGTTGAAAAATAATAAAAAAATACTTTTGGCTGGCAATGGCGGCTCAGCCAGTCAGTCAGTCCACATTGCAGCCGAGTTTGTGGGAAGATTCAAGCTTGAAAGGAAAGGATTGCCTTCAATAGCATTGACAACAGATTTGGCGTCTGTGACGGCGATAAGCAATGATTATGGATTTGAAATGGTATTTGAAAGGCAGCTTGAGGCTTTGGGAAATGAAGGAGATGTTTTCATTGCATTATCTACAAGCGGCAACTCTCAAAATATAATAAAGGCTGTTGAGAAGGCGGAAAAAATGAATGTTAAAGTTATCGGGCTTCTTGGCCAGAATGGCGGAAAAATGAAAAACACATGCTATGTCGAGATAATTGTCCCATCAGACAACACTCCCAGAATCCAGGAAGCCCATCTTATGATCCTGCATATCATATGCGAGTTGGCTGAAAAAGAGCTATTCGGGAGATAAAAATGCTAGACTTCAGCAAGATAAAAACAATATCAATAAAACAGAGAAAAAATAAGGTGAAGCTAAGTGATTTGGTTAAGCCTGCAAATTCTAGGATATTGATAGAGTCAAAAAAATTTGATGATTTGGTAAAAAAAATAATTTTTGCCCACAAGAACAAAAAGCAGATAATTTTGATGATGGGTGCACATGTCGTAAAAGTCGGCATGAGCCTTCTTGTCATAGACTTGATGAAAAATGGAATAATAAAGCATATTGCAATGAACGGGGCAGTTCCGATTCATGACTTTGAGCTTGCGCTTATAGGCGAAACATCGGAGTATGTTGAAAAGACAATCGAAGACGGCACATTCGGAATGATAGAGGAAACAGGAAGTATATTGAATGAAGCGATAAAAGAGGGCGCAAAAAACAGCCATGGCATGGGCTATGCGATAGGAAAGAAAATAAATGAATTGAACCTTCCAAACAAGGAGTGCAGCATCCTGTACAATGCCTACAAACTAGGAATTCCGGCAACCGTGCATGTTGCAATCGGCACAGACATAATACACCAGCACCCGAGCTGCGACGGCGCTGCTGTAGGAAAGACAAGCTACCATGACTTCAAGATTTTTGCTGAAAGCGTGAGCAGGCTTGAAGAAGGGGTTGTTATTAATGCGGGCTCGGCAGTCGTGCTGCCTGAAGTTTTTTTAAAGGCGCTTACAATCGCAAGAAACCTTGGGTTTAAAGTCGAGAAAATAACTGCGGCGAATTTTGACATGATAAACCACTACAGGCCAAGAGAGAATGTCGTCCAAAGGCCGACTTCGCTTGGAGGGGAAGGGTTTGCCATAATTGAGAGGCATGAAAAAACCATTCCGACATTGCACAGGAAGATTGTTGATGAAATTTAATTAAAATGGGAATTATTAATGATTGGCTAAATAGTCCATTAAATTTTAAAAATCCAATAAATATTATTTTAATTTCGGTATTAGTTTATTTAGTTATAAAAAACTGGATAAAATATTCAGAATATTTTTCAAAGTTATTAAAAAAGTCAAAAACTAAGAATAAATCAAAAAACTAAGAACGACTTTTGGAAGTATTGGTGATAAAAGTAAACCGTTGTGATTAAAAATGAAGCAAAGGCTGTTGAGGATTTTAGAGCAGTTCAAGAACAAGAAAATACTTGTGATAGGCGACATCATGCTCGACAAGTACCTCTGGGGGGATGTGTCAAGGATAAGCCCCGAGGCGCCGGTGCAAGTAGTGAATGTATTGAGGGAAACTTATGAGGCGGGGGGTGCTGCAAACGTCGCAAGCAACATTTCAGCGCTTACAGGAAAGGCTTTTATGGCCGGAATTGCGGGAAATGATGATGCAAAAAACATCCTTCTGGAGGAGCTGAATAAAAAAGGCATAAACACTGAAGGGATATTTATTGACAGGGGCAAGCCCACCACGCAAAAAATAAGGATAATAGGCAAAAGCCAGCAATTATTGCGGGTTGATTATGAAAAGAAAGACCATGTGCACAAAGACATAGAAGACAGAATGATTTCATTCTTTAATAAAATAATCAAGCAAGTGGATGTTATTATAATTTCAGACTATGCGAAAGGCGTGATAACACCTTCAATCTGCGATAAGCTGATTCAGATGGCAAAAGAGCACAGCAAGGCTGTAATTGTCGACCCTAAGCCTAAACACAAGGATTTGTATGCGAATGTGACCCTAGTAACTCCGAACAATGCAGAGGCAAGCGAAATGACTGGCATAGAGGATGGCGACGAAGCTGTTTTGGAGATGGGCACCAAACTCTTAAAGTCCCTCAATGCAAATGTTTTAGTGACAAGGGGGGAAAAGGGGATGTCTTTATTTGAGAAGGATGGAAGCACCACACACATTCCCGCCAAGGCGAAAGAGGTTTACAGCATTATAGGCGCAGGCGACACTGTTGTTGCAACGATAGCCCTTGCAATTGCCTCAGGCTCTAACCTGAAAGAGGCGGCAACCCTTGCAAACATAGCAGCAGGCATCAAGGTGGGAAAGATAGGGACTGCTTCTGTCAGCATTGAAGAGATAAAAAGGGAAATTGAGAGCATATGACATCAGCTGTTTTTGTTGACAGGGACGGCGTATTGGTTGAGGACAAGGGCTATGTCCATAAGCTAGAAGACTTCAGGATGATTCCAAATGCAGCCGAGGGGCTGAGGCTATTGGGAGGTTATAAGCTTTTTATCATAACAAACCAGGCCGGGCTCGGGAAGGGAATATTTACCATGGAGGATTTCAACAAGTTCAGCAGCCATCTGCTTAAGGAACTTGGAAAGCACAGCATTAAGATTGAAAAAATGTATTTTTGCCCCCACAAGCCCGAGGACAACTGCGAATGCCGCAAGCCAAAAACAAAGTTTTTGAAGGACGCCGAGACGGAATTTGGCATTAATTTGAAGAAGTCATTCGTCATAGGGGACAGGAAAAGCGATTTTGAGATGGGCAAAAGCATGGGCTGCAGGACAATACACGTGCTTACTGGAGACGGCGTAAAGCACAAAAATGAGGTAACTCCCGATTATTTTGCAAAGGACTTGGTTGATGCTGCACAATGGATAATTGAAAATGACAAAAAATAAGATAAAAACAATCAGCCAGCTGGCCCATATAGCCCGGAAACTTAAAAAGCAGAATAAGAAAATTGTCACTACTAATGGTGTTTTTGACATACTGCACCTGGGGCACGTAAAATGCCTTGAAACTGCAAAAAGGCTTGGCGATGTCCTGATTGTCGGGGTTAATACTGACGCTTCAGTCAAAAAAATCAAAGGCGACAAAAGGCCGGTTAACGGCGAGAAATCAAGAATTGGGGTGCTGGCAGGGCTTGAAAGCATTGACTATGTTTTTCTTTTTGGCGAAAAGGACCCCAGAAAATGGCTGGACAAAATCAAGCCTGATATCCATGCAAAGGCTGGCGACTATAAGCTGAATAAAATCATTGAAAAAGATGTTGTTCAGAAAAATGGGGGAAAAATTGCATTAATCCCGATGCTGAAAGGCTATTCCACAACCAGCTTGATAAATAAAATTCTAAAAGCCAAATAGAGAAAGACAAAAGTTTTGTCTTTCTAATTTTAGTAGCTGATTATTATGGGCAATTACTTTTGTCAGCTACTAAAAAATCAATAGTTTTTTAAACATTTTGGGGTTTTTCTTGGGTATGCCAAAGCTGTCAGTTATAGTCCCTGTTTATAACGAGGAAAAGACAATCGCAAGGGTTATTGAAGAGGTAAAAAATACAAAAATAAAAGGCATGGCAAAAGAGATTATTGTAGTTGATGACTTTTCAACAGACGGGACAAGTGGCATCCTGAAAAAGGCAAAAGGCAGGATAAAGATTTTTTGCCATAAAAAGAACATGGGAAAGGGCGCTGCGGTGAAAACAGGCATTAACAACTCAACAGGCGACATTATACTGATCCAGGATGCTGACCTGGAGTACAGCCCAAAGGAATACGGCAGGCTGCTGGAGCCTATAATAAAAGGAAATGCGGATGTTGTTTACGGCTCAAGGATAAATGCCATAAGGAAGAACCTCAAAAAAATGTACAAGCTCCACTATATCGGGAACGTGCTTTTGACGCTGCTGACTAATTTGCTTTACAATGCAAATATAACCGACATGGAAACAGGGTACAAGGTTTTCAGGAAGGAAGCTTTAAACGACATAAATTTAAGGGCAAGAAGGTTTGACTTCGAGCCTGAGATAACAGCCAAGCTGCTCAAGAAAGGCTATAAGATACATGAAGTGCCGATAAACTTTTTCGGGAGAAAATTCAGCGAGGGCAAAAAGATAACATGGATTGACGGGGTCAAGGCAATATTTTACCTAATAAGATACAGGTTTGCTGATTAAAATGAAGCCGGACATCACAATGTTTTTTCCCGCCTATAACGAGGCGGAAAACATCCCAAAATTGGTTGAGTCTGCGGAAAAAATTCTGAAGAAAGCTGCAAACAATTACGAGATTATTGTTGTTGTCTATGAAGGCTCGACAGACGGCACCATAGACGCTGTGAAGGGGCTGGCAAAAAGAAGCAAAAAAATAAGGTTAATTGTGCAGCCAAAGGACAGGAAAGGAATAGGGTATGCAAATGTTATGGGCTTTAAAAATGCGAGATATCCATACATATTTTATGCTGATGCCGACAACCAGTTTGACTTGGGTGAGTTCATGAAATTTGTGCCTTATATAGGCAAATACGATGTGATAGCGGGCTACAGGATAAACAGGCAGGACCCGTTAATGAGGATATTAGTATCAAGAATCTACAATGCCATTATGCGGCTTTTGTTCAACGTGAAAGAGCGCGACTTGGATTGTGCATTTAGATTGGTAAGCAAAAGGGTTATTGACAGCATCAGCCTTAAATGCCGCACAGGGGTTGCAACAACAGAGCTTTTGGCAAAGGCAAGGGCAATGGGCTTTAAGATAAAGGAAATTGGGGTGGGGCATTACCCGAGGAGATTCGGGCAGCCTGTGTTTGAAGGCAGGTTCCTGAATTTGCCGAAGCCAAGAGTCGTCATTGACTTGCTGAAAGAGATGAGAATGCTTTACAGGGATTTGAAGCAAAAATGAGATACTCCCTTGTGATACCGGCGCATAATGAATCTGAAAACCTTGTGAGGCTGCTGAAAAGCGCTTGTTCCGTGCTCCAGAAAACAAATGAGAAATTCGAGATTATAGCTGTGAATGACAACAGCACTGACGACAGCCTTGAAATGCTGAAAAGCCTGAAAAGGCAGATAAAAGAGATTGTGATTGTCAACAGGACAAAAAATCCAGGGGTTGGCTATGCAATAAGGGAAGGGCTTGGCAATGCAAAAGGCAGTGTGATAATAACAATGGACGGCGATTTAAGCCATGACCCTTCTGAAATTCCAAAATTTCTGGGGCTTCTTAACGGCTATGACATGGTTTGCGGCTCAAGATACGTGAAAGGCGGAAAAGCTGACATGGCTTTGAGCAGGATTGTGATAAGCGGCTTGTTCAACTTTGTTTTCAGGGTCCTTATAGGGCTTCCGATACGGGATTTCACATCTGGATTTAGGGCTTATAAAAAAGAAGTCATAAAAAAAATAAAACTAAAAAGCAAAACCTTCGGAATTTACATAGAGATTCCCATAAAGGCGCACCTTGCAGGATTCAGGCTTGCGGAAATTCCAATAAGCTACCACAAAAGGGAATTTGGCAAGTCAAACTTGAATTATTTCAGGCAGGGACCTGAATACTTCAAAGTTATTTTTGAGGCTTTGAGAATGAAGTTTTTTGGGAAGTGATTATTCTTTTATAAAAACAAATCCTTTATCAGTCTGCTGCCACTGCCCTTTGACATCGTAAACAAGCCATGAATAGCCAATGTAATCAACTGGGTTGAAGTTTTGCTTGAGCCATTGGTAGCAAACCCATTTCTGGAACTGGAGGCTGTTTGCAGGCACCAGAATCCTGCCGGTTACAGGCTGGCATCCAGGGTCAACAAGGACATTTTTGTTTTGGCTTGTGTATTTTTTCACCAAGTCCAAGTCCTGCTCCCAGTCAAGGTTTGAGTCGATTGTGTACTTGTAGCCGTTTTTCACGCCTATGAATTCGTTGAAATAGGCAAGATGATGGGGGAAAACAAGCAAAGAGCTTGCCAAGTACCATAAAGCCGAGGCTGCTATTAATGCCGTAACAATTTTATTTTTTGGGATGCCATCTTTCAGTATCCTGGCTGAAAAGAGGCAAAGCAAAGGATAGACTGAAAGCACGTGCCTGTAGCCTATGGCAAGCTTGCTGAAAAAAGTAAGCATGAACAGAATCAGGAAAATATAGAATATCATGAAGATTTCCGGGATTGTAAGCTTCCTGAAATACAAAAATCCCAAAAAGATGAGAACAAAAATTGCAATCGGTGTTTTTATCAGCAAGTGCAGCACATAATAGCTCCTGAATCTCTCTGCAATATTTCCCCAGAAGAAGAATCCTCTTACTTCGTCTTTTGCCTGCCACTGGGCCTGGTCGTGCCCAAGGACATACTGCTTCGGCAGTGGAATCGGAATCCAATTAACCAGATTATTTTCATAAAGATTCTTGAAAGTGGAGCTCATGAATTCCTGCTTGCTGTATTTGCCCAGTGGCGTGAAAGTCCCTTTGAAAAGGTACGCTGTGTTTATTATAAGCAATCCTATCACAAAAACAATAAATAAAGACAAAACTATGTCAGATATTTTCTTTGTATTTTTATTCTGAAAATTAAACAAAAAATTTGCATTAAAATCCCTGAAAAAATAAATCATTAAGCAGTACAGGATGAATGCCGGGATTAAAAAAACTGCAAGCATTTTGGTTATTTGTGCCAAGCCGAAGCAGATGCCTGCAATCAAAAGGCTTTTCATTGTGGGATTGCTGATGTACTTCCAGAAAGTGTACATTGAAAGGAAAATAAACAAAGCGCCGCCAATGTCTGCTGTGACAAGGCTTCCAAAAGCCAGCATGTTTGGAGAAAATGAGTACAAAAACAATGCAAAGAGC
The DNA here is from genome assembly GCA_018303685.1 of Candidatus Woesearchaeota archaeon. Taxonomy (GTDB): domain Archaea; phylum Nanobdellota; class Nanobdellia; order Woesearchaeales; family GW2011-AR4. Next base: position 9,354 of record JAGVXS010000038.1, on the reverse strand, counting down.
CCTGCCTTAATTCCATACAAGTCCCTTGCCCACAGGAATACAAACCAGCCGAGCAAAACCATGAAAAGCAATGGGATGAGCCTTGAAACCAGCAAAAGACTTTTTGGAAACAATCCAGGCTTGCTGTTAATGTACTCAATCTGCGTGCCTTTGTCAAAATCTATGAACTTGCTTTTGTCCTTGACAAACAATAAAGGCAAAGCAGCCAAAGTTGCAGTCAAAGGAGGATTGTTTATTCCAATGTCCCATATGCCTGTTGTCAAGTAGCGGTAGCCTGAATTAAGATGGAATGTTACCTCGTCAATGGTTCTTGACTTAGTGGCGGCAATATAAAGCCCCTGCGCAAAAACCAAAAAAAGCAATAATGCCACAATGTGTTTTGATTTCATTTTTATTATATCACAATGTCTTTATTATGTCTTTAAATACTTTCCATTTTTCTCCTCACAAATAAAGATAATTTTAAATACCTTCTTCATAACCCAGAGCATGTAAATGACGCAGCAAAAAGGATTTCCGGTAACAGACGCTTATGACTCAATGTTCGGAAGCGAGGCTAAGGAAGAGGAGCATTTTTTGCCGCATATACTTCCATTGAGCCTGAACAAGCAGCTGATCCATTCAGTGATGGAAAAGGCAGGCAAAGGCAGGAAATGGGTGCTTGCTTTTGTCATAGGGACAAAGCCATGTTTCTACAAGTTTTATGGCTCAATTGTTGCAGCAAACAAGGCAGGAATCCCGAATTTTGTGATAAACTCAAACCAGCACTATGATGATGTGCTGACAAGGGGATTGACAGAATTCAATCTGCAGAATCATGTTGCCTGCAACCTTGCAATAAGGGGCGACCTGGCGCAAAAATCCGCTGAATTGATGATGAAAGTAAGCTGGCTTGCAAGGCACCTGAAGAAAAACTGGCCTGAGGTTACAGTTGTGCCTGTTGTTTTGGGCGACACTATAATGACTGCAATTGTGCCTGCTGCATGGATGTTCTCAAGGGTTGAAAAGGCTATCCAGGTTGAAGCCGGGCTGAGGTCTATGGCTCCTGAAGTTATGAAGCGCTACAAAAATGTTGATATTCAGACTTTCATAGACCAGCAGTTTTACGGCAAGTGGCTTTTGCTTAGGAACGAGCCGTTTCCGGAGCAGTGGGACACTTACACCTCTGCTGCAGGCTCTGAATTTTTGTTTGCGCCTGTAAGCATCAACAGGGAGCACTTAATCAGGGAAGGCTATCCTGAAAGCAGCATATGGGTTGTCGGCGGAGTTGTTGTGGATGCGCTTGAACTGAAAAGAAAGGAAAAAGCCGAGAAAAGCGTTTTTGATGTTTTCCCACAATTGGAAAAGGGAAAATGGATTAGAGTGGATATACACCGAAGGGAAAACCTGACTCCAACAAGGTTCAAGGCGATTATAGGCGCTGTGCAGGAGCTGGTGAAAAAGGGCTATAATGTGAATTTTATAGAGATGAGCGCCACAAGAAACGCCCTTGACTACTACAAGATGAGGGACATTATAAACAGGCTGAAGAAAAACAGGAATTTTTTGCATACAAATGTATGGCCCGAGTACGCGAATGTTGTTGAGTTTTTTGAGTCAAAAAACTGCATGGCTGCATTGACAGACTCCGGAGGGGTGCAGGAGGAGCTTAACCTGATTGGGAAGCCGTGCCTAACATGCAGGATAAGCACAGACAGGCCTGAGACTGTTGTTGATGCGAAAAGCAACATTCTTGTTCCGCCAATAAGCAGCGATTACATATTAAAGCTGATAACCCACATAGCAAAAGACGAAAGCCTGCTCAAGAAAATGGCAAATGCGAAAAGGCTTTACGGCTCCAATGTCGGCAGCAAGATAATGCTCGTTCTTTCAAAGCTCATGGCAAAAGGGGAAAGGCCCTTCAAATGGTCGCATGAGGCTCTGGGGTTATGGAAAGAAAAGGACAAGGGTGTGGAATATCTCTAAGCTCAAGCTTTTAATCAAAGAGCACATATACATAATAATTCTGCTTTTATTGTCAGTCGTATTTTTTTATAATATTCTGAGCGCCACTAAAATTCTCAACAACATACACTACATCAACGACATGACTTTCCTGTCTTATAATGTCAAAGATTCTGTTTTCAGCCAGAAAACGCTGCATTTGTGGACTCCTTATTTTTACTCAGGGCAGCCTTTGATGGCTATACCAGAGAGCTACCTTTTTGACCTGAATTTCCTGTTTATTTTGATATTCAGGAACATATATCTTGCAATGAACCTTGCAGTGATATCCTATTTTTTCCTTGCCGGGCTGGGGATGTACTTATTGATTATAAGCTTCAAAAAAGGCAGCAGGGCTGCTTTTATCTCTGCATTGGTTTACATGCTCAACGGCTTCGTGCATTCTTTTATAATTTCAGGGCATTTGAATATTCTTGAAAGCTATGCGCTCATTCCATTTGTATTTTTGTTTGCCTACAGGGCTGTAAAAAACGAGAAATGGCTTTCAGACTCCATACTTGCGGGATTGTTTTTTGCCATGATGGCACTGGCAGGCGGAATAATTTTTTTCATTTACACGGGGTTTTTAATAGGGATTTTTTTGGCTTTCAGCATTATAGGGAAAGGCTTCCTAAAAAGGCTGCTGAAGGTTTTTTTGATTGGAGTTGTGCTGCTGCTGGCATTGTTCGGGTTTGCCGCAATAAAATTACTGCCGGCTTTGGAATTTGAAGGCATTTCAAACAGGAACGCTGGAGTTTCCTACACGGAATACCTTGGCTACCCAGTCAAATTAGCTGATTCATGGCACGTCTTTGTCTCAAATATAGGCTTTGACGGGCTTTCAGGGGCGTTGGGGATTGCCGCGTTTATTCTTCTGGCTATGAGCCTTTTTTCATACAGGAACAAAAACGTGGTTTTCTTTCTTATTGTGATTGCTGTTTCGATAATGCTCGCCTCTGGCTCTTTTTTGGCTGAAATGTTCTACAAATCTGTTCCCGGATTCGGGAAGATGAGGCATATTGAAAGGGCTATGGTTCTTTTTGTATTTTCCGCGTCAGCGCTTGCCGCATACGGCTATGAAAATCTGAATGCGAAGCTTGATAAAATTAAATTCAAAAATGCAGCCCATTTTTTTATTATCGCCCTGATTTTAGCCGAGCTTGTTGCACTGCACAAAATGCCTTCATCTGTCAATGTTATAAACCCAAAAGATATTCCCATATTGGCACACATAAGCAATGACAAGGATTTCTACAGGACAATTAATATGGGACTGAAGGAAATTATCGGCGCTGCGGGCTACAACTATAATGCACAGCTTGGAATACCCGAAGCCAAGGGCGGCGGAGGCATATGGGTCAATGATTATGTCAGCTATCTGGCAGTTGCGCATCAGTACGCGCCGAGCAAGCTTTTGGGCATCTTGAATATAAAATATGCAATATCGGACAGGGAGCTTGACATTCCGAACTTCAAGCTTGCAGGGAAATTTGCAGAATGCAGGGAATGCGCTGTGTGGAACGCATTCGGGCCTTACCTTTACGAGAACCTTGAATTGATGCCGAGGGCTTATGTTGTTCAGAACGCGATTTTGGTTGTTGGCAATCAGGATGCTTCAAGGCAATTGATTTATTCCTTAATGCTTAATGGCAAATTCAATCCAAAAAATACTGTCGCAGTACAGGGAAATGTCGATGTTGGGGAGCACAGCATAGATTTTTTAAAAAAATTTGATGTTGTTATATTAGCGCCGGGCTCTGTAAGCCAGGAAAGCGTTCCCATTCTAAGAGAGTATACCCAAAGCGGGGGTGTTTTGCTGCCCGACATTTTAAGCGGAAAGAATGCTGTTTCGAACGGGGAGCTGGAAACTGCATTAAGCAGGCTGAAGGGAGGCTATAAAGAAGCCAAGATAACAAAGTATTCAAACAATAAAGTAGAGGTTGGTGCAAAAGGCAGGGGGCTCCTGGTATTAAGCGAGGTTTTTGCCCATTACCCCGGATGGAAGGCATTTGCAGGCGGCAAAGAACTCAGTATTTTGAAGGCGGACAATGCAATAACAGCTGTGCTCCTCAGCGATTATGACAGCATCATCTTTGAATACAAGCCAAAGCCTTTTGAAATTGGGAAAATAATCACTATGGCAACAACAGTCATTGCTTTAATTTATTTTGGAGTAATGTACTATCTAAAAAGAAAAAATGGACGATAAAAAATACGAGAGGATTGAAGCTATAGCATTTGCGCTTGCGCTTATCCCATTATTGGTTTATTCCATCCATGTTACTGACTGGAAAAACGCCTATCGCGAGATGTGGTATGTGTGCCTTGACTACATGGGGCAGGGCACTTTGTACGGGGGGCAGCCATTCTGCGAGCAGGGCGGCCCGTTCTTGTATTTGCCGCAACTTATTTTCAAAAAGCTTTTCGGGAACTTCCAGATTTTAACCGGGATAATGATTGCCATCCTGTACATAGTAACATTATTTTTAATGACGAGAATTTCAAAAAAAGAAACTGGAAAGCCAAACTACGCTTTTATCGGGCTGCTTGTGCTGGCATGGCTTTACCCATGGAGCAGCTCTTACAACTACCCGTTTGGGGGCATGATCCTGTTTTTCGGATTTTATATTTTATATTATTCTGCCCTTAGATTTAAAGAAATAATAGCAGGAATCCTGTTTGCAGTTGCTGCTTATGTCAACATTGCAATGCTCATGCCGATATTTATAATAGCTGCGTTCTATGCATTCAGGGCTGGCTTAATAAAAATTGAAAGAAACGAGTCAAAAAACATCAAAATCTCCATAAGGTACAAAAAAATACTCAATATTTTCATAATATTCATTCCTGTTTTGCTGTTTTCAATTCTGTTCAGGCTGATGTATCCCAATATATTCAAATACATGATATTTGCTCATCTTGAATCTCCTGTGTTTACATTTTGGCAGGCATTAAAAGACATGATTCCTTTTTGGTATGTAAACCAGTCTGTCTTTATAGTGTATGTTGCGCTGGTTTTCTGCTTTCTTTTGTTCATCAAGACATTCAGCGTGATTCCTGTGCTTGGCGCACTTGAATTCTGGGTTTTGCTTAACGACCACCAGCATTTTGGAGGCCTGTATTTCGGCAGAAACCACTTCCTGACTTTCCTGTTCATTATACTTACTTTTGCAATACTCAAGGAGAAGGTGAAAAGGGCCTCTTTTGAAAGGGCTGCATTGTACTGCGGGCTGTTCCTTGTCATTGTGTATCCTGCGATAGTTCCCCTGCCTTTTGCGCATGATTTCATAGACAAAAAGCTTAATACCGGGATTTCGAACTTCCAGAAAGAGATTGGGTACGGAATCAATTTTGTGCCAAAACAGGATGGCAATATTCTTGCAGAGTATCCCGAGCTGCTGACAAGCTATGATTTTGATTTTGACAGGGAAAGGCTTGATGTTGCATCTGACACTGAATACAGGATAAACATAGATGAGTTTTCAGGGCCGAGGCTGGCAAAACTGGGCGTTACAAATTTAACTGGCTGGAGCGCCCTGAAGCTTGACGAAGCCAAGGCAAAGGCAAATGAGGAAAGGCTTGCTGAAATAAGAAGCCTGATGCATGTCAAGAACTACAGCATGATTGCCATTGGCCCAAGGTCAGGCGCAACCCTAATTGCACAGGCATTTGAGGGCATGCCTCCTGGATTTAAAAGCCAGTACTGCAGGCTGATTGTTCCAAATATGGAGCATTTGCCTGTAACCAGCATCCACATTGCAACACTCTACCTGAAAGACATACAGGATTGCCAGACAACATTTGTTAGAATGGTTGACTACTATGGCAGGATATTTGACAGGATATGCAAAAAAAGCAGGTTTGCAGCCAATAATGTTGTCAATATAATCTTAGGGGCTGTCGGAAGGCAGAAAAACTGCGATAAAGGGGGCAATTTTGTCGATAATTTCAACCACATTGCTTTCTTTCCCGAGCATCTGGCTTTTATTTTTGGAGTGATGGCTTTGTTTTTGATTTTGTATATTCCTGCCCTTAAGAAGCACAATAAATTCACCAAAAAATCGCGCATGGCTTATGCCCTGATAATAATAGCCATGATTGCGATTGCGGCTTATCTTGTGATGAAATCCTACTCTGATTACAGGGAGTTTTTGGGAATTGTTGGGAGCGTGGGGTAAGTTTATCGTATAGCAAAATTTAAATATAGTTGGGGAAGCCCAAGTTAATCTGATTTTATGGGGTGCTAAAATGAATGTCTTGATAACAGGCGGATGCGGCTTTATAGGCTTCAACCTGTCAATGTTCCTGAAAAAGAAGGGTTTCAATGTCATTGCAATGGACAATCTTGTAAGAAGGGGCACTGAGATTTCAAGAGCAGTGCTTGAAGCCAACGGAGTGGAGTTTGTGCATGGCGATGTAAGGAACAATGAAGACTTCAGCAATGTTGACAGGAAGATAGACTTGATATTGAACACTGCGGCAGAGCCCTCTGCAATCGAAGGCTACAAAAACCCTTACTTTGACTTCACCAACAATTCGCTGTCAGTCATCAACATACTTGAGCTTGCACGAAAGAACAAGATAAAGATAATCCAGTGGAGCACGAACAAGGTTTACTCAGGCGACAAAATAAATGCCATAAAGACAAAAGAGCTTGGAACAAGGTTTGAGTATGATGACGAGCTTTACAAAAACGGCATTGACGAAAGCTTTCCTATTGACGGCAATGACCATTCCATCTATGGCCTGACGAAGCTGACAGCTGACTTGTTCTGCCAGGAATATGCAAACGCATTCAACATTAACATCATTGTGAACAGATTCAGCTGCCTTGGGGGAGAATGGCAGTGGGGCCTGCCAAAGCAGGGATGGTTCAGCTGGTGGCCTATTGCATTTGCCTACAAGTTTCCGATAACTTACATCGGGTGGAAGGGCAAGCAGCTAAGGGACGTGCTTTACATAAAGGACATCTGCGAGCTTATAATGAAGCAGATAGACAATATTGATGATTTCAAGGGGGAGGTTTTCAATGTCGGCGGCGGAGTGAAAAACACAATGTCGCTGATTGAAGCAACGAATTACCTTGAAAAAAAGCTTGGCTCAAAGCCAGCCATAAAAACAGAGCAAACACCGAGAAGGGCTGACCAGTGCGTTTATGTAAGCGACATAAGAAAGGTATCCAAGACATTCAACTGGCAGCCAAAAGCCAGCCCGGAAGCAGCGATGGACAACATCCTGAAATGGGTGATGGAAAACAGGCAAATGCTTGACAAGGTTTACAAGTAAAGGTTTCTATTATGAGGCATAGCTTATCCGTCATAGTCGCGTGCTACAACGAGGAAAAAAACATAGCTGGCACTTTGAAAAGGATAAGCAAGGCAGTTCCATATGCCGAGATTATTGCAGTTGACGACGGCAGTGCTGACAACACTTCCGAAGCTGCAAAAAAAACAGGCATTAAAAATCTGAGAGTCATAAGATACAGGCAGAACATGGGCAAGGGATACGCCATAAGAAAAGGAGTTGATGCTGCAAAAGGGGCTGTGCAGGCGCAGGTTGATGCTGACTCGCAGTTTCCGCCTGAGGAGCTGCCAAGGCTGATAAAGCCGATTCTTGATAATAATGCCGATGTTGTCTTTGCATCGAGGTTTGTGAAGGGGAGCACTATACAGAAAGGCTCGCTGACAAAAATGAGGAGGCTGGCTAATTTTGTAGTTTCGGGGTTTACGTCAATTTTGGCTGGCAAAAGGTTTACAGACGTCAATGCAGGGTTCAAGGCATGGAAAACCGATGCAATAAGGGACATTGATTTCCGGTGCAGGCATTTTGCATACGAGCCCGAGATAGCGATAAAAGGCATTGACAAGGGCTACAGGTTTGTCGAAGTGCCTGTCAATTACAAGGGAAGGCAGAAAGGCATCAGCAACGTTAAACTTTTAAGGGACGGGGTAATCATACCATTGTATTTATTAAGGCTGAAATTATCGCTTGTGAAAAAAAGGATTTTTGGCTGACATGAAGATTTCAGGCTTGCTGGAAAACGCATATTTGATCTTGGTATTCTCAGTCTTATTGCTCATCGGCAATGCAAATTTATGGAATCACCAGCTGTCGCATGATTTTCCTTATGGGTATCTTGCGTCTGACGCGTTCCAGCACCAAGTCAGGGCTGATGCAATAAAGGATATGGGCAATTTCAGATACGAGGCAAGCTACATATCGCATGGCTTTGGGAATGCAGTCGGAAGATACCCTCCGGTTATTTACCATCTGGCTGTCATCTTCTCATATTTGTCAGGGCTGCAGGTTTATGATGCAATATACTTCATTGTTTTTTTGCTTGCATCCGCGGCTGCAATGCTGATGTATGTTATAATCAGGGGCGCCAATAAGAGCGCAGCATTGATCGCCCTTCCAATGGCTTTGCTGATATTCGCAGGCCCGAACTACCTTGGCTTTGCATGGGGGCACTGGCCTTCAATACTTGGGCAGTTTTTCCTCATAGCCCTTTTCTGGGGCATTTGCAGGATCGGCATTGAAAAATCATTTCTGCTCATCGGGATTTTTTTAAGCGCTATAATCCTGACGCATACTTCTGAGATTGTCTTTGCAGGGTTTTTCATTCTTGCTGTTATGGCGGCAAATTTTCTGCTTAAAAAATTCAATGCTAAGGACATAAAAAACTTGGCATTTGCCGGGATTTTAGCATTGATATTAACATCCTATTATCTTATAATTTTCCTCAACAGCTGGTTTGTTGTACAGCCGTACCAGTTCAGCGTAAAGCCAGTATGGGATGGCAACCCGGGGTTTTACCTTGCAGATTTCAAGATTTTGCTCGTGTTTATTTTGGCAGGATTGCTGCTGTTTTTTGCCTCAATTAAAAACACCAATGTTGCTTTTTTGGCAGGCATCAGCATGCTGGCTATGGGCTACGGAAATTATTTCGGGTTTGACTGGAGGGCTTTCCAGCTGAGATTCTTGTGGCCGATTTATCTTTCAGTATTTTTTGGATTTGCTGTTTATTATATTTTGAGATTTTTCATAAAGAACTGGAATTTGATTTATTCAATCCTGGCAAGTGCGGTTTTTCTGGTGCTTTTATTGGGTCTGATTAAGGTTCCATTCATCCCAAAATACCAGAAACTGGAAACACAGGGAGTAATGGACAGCTACCATTGGGAGGCACTGAAGTGGCTGAGCGAAAACACCCCAAGCAATGCAAAGGTTTACTTTTTTTACGGCGACATCTACAGCCAGGATGCATTGCTGAGGAACTCCAAAAGAGCGCATTCGCAGGTTGACCCAAATGACTTTGTAAACGCAATAAACAGCAGGAAGGTCATGAGGCAGTATGCAACAGAGCTGCCG
>JAGVXS010000056.1 GCA_018303685.1 Candidatus Woesearchaeota archaeon | reverse complement strand
GTAATCTGCTCATCCCTCTTGGAACTTAGATAAATAACCTGCCCTTCCCTTGAGCCATACCTGTAAACTGAAATGCCCTTGCAGCCAAGCTCAAAAGCCATCATAAATATTTTCTCAACATCTTCAACAGTTGCATCTTTCGGCAGGGTTACTGTCTTGCTGATTCCATTATCAACATATTTTTGGAATGCAGCCTGCATTTTAACGTGCCACTCTGCTTCAATGTCTGAGCCGGCAACAAAGATTTTTTTTAATCTTCCCGGGATTTCATCAATATCATTTATTGAGCCTTCTTTTGTTATCCTTTCAATAATTTCATCATTGTATAATCTGTTTTCCATCAAAGCTTTTTTTAGATTCTTGTCAAAATAAGCCAATGTCTTGCCTTCTGCTGTCCTTCTGATATAGCTCAATGCAAACAGCGGCTCGATGCCTGAAGAAACATCCGCAATTATGCTTATTGTTCCTGTAGGGGCAATTGTTGTTCTTGTTGCATTTCTGAGAAGCATGTGACAGCCTTTGAAATATCTGCTTTTCCTGTTCCAAGCGCTGTCTTTCCATGATGGAAATGCGCCTCTTTGCGCCGCCAGATTCATTGAGGCAATGCTTGCCTCTTTTGAGATGAATTTCATAACCTCTTCTGCGGTTTTCAATCCATTTTCAGAATCATAGGCTATGCCTAATTTAACAAGCATGTCTGCAAACCCCATAATCCCCAATCCAATCTTCCTGTTTTTCTCAACAATTTTCCTATTTTCTTTTAATGGGTAATCGCACATGTCAATTACATTGTCAAGAAAATGAATTGCAATGTGTATTGTCTTTTTCAATTTTTCATAATTGATTTTTTTATTCTCAACCATATTAGACAAATTAATGCTTCCTAAATTACAGGACTCATAAGGCAGCAAAGGCTGCTCCCCGCAGCTGTCTGTCGATTCGATAGCGCCAAGCTTTGGTGTCGGGTTGAAATCATTGATTCTGTCGATAAATATAACCCCCGGATCGCCGTTAAGCCATGCCTGCCCGCATATAAGCCCGAAAATCCTTCTTGCGCTTTCATTTTTTACAGTTTTTTTAGTTCTCGGGCTTATAAGTTTGTAATTCTTGTTTTTCTTTACAGCATTCATAAAGTCACTGGTTATTGCAACAGAGACGTTAAAATTAGTCAATACATTTTCCTTGCTTTTTACTGTTATAAACTCCTCTATATCGGGATGATTGACATCCAGTATGCCCATATTTGCCCCCCTTAAAGTTCCTCCCAGCTTGATCTGCTCGGTTGCAGCGTCAAATATCTTCATAAAGGAAACAGGTCCGCTTGTAAAGCCTGCACTCTCTATCATGTCGCCTTTTGGCCTTAATTTTGAGAAATTAAACCCCGTGCCTGCGCCTGTCTTGTGGATTAAAGCCGTGTCATGAAGAGTTTTAAAGATTGAATGAATATCGTCTTCTATTGGAAGCACAAAGCAGGCTGCCAATTGCTGCAGTTTTCTTCCCGCATTGAACAATGTTGGAGAGTTCGGCAAAAAATCCAAAGAAGCCATCAAATTGTAGAATTCATTCTCTGTTTTTTTAACATTATTTTTGCTATTATTGTACTTTGCATCTGCCTGTGCAATGTTCTTTGCAGCCCTCCTGAACAAGTCTTCGGGCTTTTCAATCACCCTGCCTTTATCGTTTTTCTTCAGGTAGCGCTGCTCGAGTATCAGCAAAGCGTTTTTTGAAAGGGTTAGTTTAGGCATTTCTATTGATTATCTATTTTTGTTTATAAATATTATCACAAAATTTATATAAAATCAATTTAAAGGGTGCAGTATGGAGCACTTATCCATCAAGGACATCCATGAAAGGCTTGAGGAGCTTAACGGCTGGGAAATGCTTGGCAACGGCATAACCAAGGAATTCCATTTCAACAGCTTCAATGAGGCAATGGAATTCGTGCATAAGATCGGCGAAGAAGCTGAAAGGCAGCATCATTTTCCCGACATCACTATAAAAAATACCATAGTAACTATCCATCTGACAACTTACGAGGCAAACGGCTTGACTCATGGTGATTTCAAGATGGCTAGGGTAATTGAGCAGATGGTTTGATTAGACAGAAAAGTTAATAAACAGAAAACTTTAGCATTAATTATTATACGAGTGGTGGATATAAATGGCTTTGTGTCAAGGAGAAGTTGCTCAAATCGATACTGCACAATTAGAACAAAAATTAGACTCTGAACTTGTCGCCCCAGTTTCTATTATTTTGAAGGGGGACAAAATGCGAGAAAAGGAATTAAGAAGAATTCTGGTTGAAGGAAGTCCAAGTCAAATTCCACAGGGTTTAAGTTTATTTGACAATTCTTATGATGGTAATGTACCATGGTATACTGGCTATGCATCTTTAGGTGATATAGCACGTCTATGCATGGAGCCTAGTATATCCCATATTTATTCGGCACGTGAAGCACAGCATAGTGTAGGTCACTAAATATTTCAGTTCTTTATGTTATTTATATCTTAATACTCAATCCCCCTTCTCGCAACAATCCCCTTCTGCCACGGGTGTTTTATGCCCTGCACGATGTTGACGTAATCGGCAGCATCAATAATCTCTTTTGGAGCATCCCTGCCCGTCATTACAAGCTCAACCCTTCCATGGCTTTTTACAATCTCCAGAACTTCATGCAATGGCACAAGTTCCTTTGCAAGCACGCAGTTTATCTCATCCAGGATAACAACATCATACTTGCCGCTCTTGATTGTGTTTTTTGCATGCTCCCACCCAAGCAATGCAGCTTCCTTTTCCTGCACATCAGGATGAAACACAAAAGTCCCTGTACTGTCCCTGAATTCGGCAAGCTGTTTTTGCTTTATCGCATCAACGCCGAACTGCTCTATCTCAAAGCCCAGCTTTTTCGCGGAATGTATTTCTCCTGTAAAGCCGCTTTTCAGGAACTGAATCATATGCACTTTTAAATTATTTCCAGTTGCCCTCACAGCAATCCCCAATGAAGAGGTTGTCTTGCCCTTGCCATCTCCTGTTATTACATGGACTAACCCAAGGCTTTCCCTGCTGTCGTCGCCTTTTACCTTGATTTCATTTCTTATTCTTGTTAAAGCCATTTTAAAAGCAAATATATTTCATAACCATATCTATTGGTTGTGATATCCAACAAAACATCACCCTTTTTTGGATGTAAACAATATATAAAAAGAAAAATAATTATATGCACAAGCCCCAGCCGCAGCTTGGGCAGTGAAGGCATCCTTCTTTCAGCTCAACTTTTGTGCCGCATTCCGGGCAGTTTTTTATTGTATATTTTGCAGCAGGCTTTGTCTCGCTTCCGTTGCCGCTGGCAAAAACTAATCCGCTTTCAGACTCCTTTATCGTTCTTTTCATTTCGGGCTTTATGTCAACCTCTATTTTGGATTCCTCCTTTTTCTCCTTTGCCTTCGGAGCAACCAAAACCTGATCCTTTATGCTAGAATCCCTGAAGACAGTGACGTCCTTGCAGCCAAGCTTGTAAGCAAGTATGTAGCTTTCTCTCATGTGCTCGATAGTTGCATCAGCAGGAAAGTTGTTTGTTTTGGAGATGCTTGAGTCAACCCATTTCTGGAACGAAGCCAATGCCCTTATATGGTCTTCCGGGGTTATGTCCATTGCTGTAACCAAAGCCATTCTTATTTTCTCAGGCACGTACTCAATCATTTGTATGCTGCCTTTGTGATCGTTGATGTCTTCCATCAGCTTGTCGTTGAGCAAGCCTTCCTCTCTTAATACCTTTTCAGCAGCAGGGTCAACATAGTAAAAGCTTCCAACCTTTACATTCTTCTCAAATACAAGAGAGTAAACGGGCTCCATGCCTGATGAGCAGCCTGCAATCATTGAAATGCTGCCTGTCGGCGCAATAATTGTCGTGTAGCCGTTCCTTATACCATGCTTTTTTATATCTTCAGCGAGCTTGTCCCAGCCAAAGTGCTGCTCATCCTTTAGGTAAGCTCCTCTTATGGGCAGCCTTCCGTCCTTGTAGAAGCTCTTGTTGTAATAAGGCAAATTACCCCTTGTTTTTGCAAGCTCAATGCTTTCAACCTTGCTCCAGTATGCAATGAATTCCATCAACTGCTCCATGAATTTCCTGCCTTCCTCTGTATTATAAGGCAGCCTAAGCTCGTAAAGCAAGTCGCCAACACCCATCACCCCCAATCCAACTTTTCTTGTGGCTAAACTCATCTCCTCAATTGCTTTCAGCGGGAAGTTATTGACATCAATTACATTGTCAAGGAATCTTGTGCAGCTTTTTACAACAGTCCTCAAGTTTTCCCAGTCAACATAATTGTTTCCGTCATCGTTAGTTCTTGCAAAAGCCCACACATTGATTGAGCCGAGGTTGCATGGCTCGTTTGGGTAAAGTAGTACCTCACCACAAGGATTGGTTGTGACTATTGGCCCCAAATGCTCAAAAAAGGGATTGTACTCATTCACCTTGTCAAAGAAAATAACTCCAGGCTCAGCAGATTCCCATGCTTGGTAGACAATCTTGTCAAACAGCACTCTTGGATTTACATATTTAACTACTTTGCCGTCTTTTGGGTTAACCAATGGGTATGGCTCGTTCTTGTCATAATAATCCCAAAAGTCTGACATTATCAATACGCTTATATTGAAGTTTCTCAATGCCTTGTTGCCTTCCTTTGCTGTTATAAATTTCTCAATGTCAGGATGGTTGCTGTTAAGAATTCCCATATTTGCGCCTCTCCTGATGCCGCCCTGCTTAATCACTTCTGTCATTGTGTCAAACAATCGCATGAAGCTTAATGGTCCTGAGGCTACCCCTCCTGTTGAGGACACAAAGTCTCCTTCCGGCCTTAATTTGCTGAAGTTGTATCCCATTCCGCCGCCTGCCTTGAATACAATTGCAGTGCTTTTCAAAGTCTCCATTATGCCTTCTATGCTGTCAGGGACGTCTAACACAAAACATGCACTTCCCATCCCCAAAGGATTGCCAAAGTTTGCAATTGCAGGAGTGTTTGGCATGAAAAGCTTATGCGTCATCAGATTGTAAAGCTCATCAACATTATTCTCGTAATTGTTGAATTCGCCATTCTTAATCATGCCAAAGAACTTGCTCCATGAAACACGCATTTGTTTGCTGCTGTTGAACCTGCCGTACATTCTCTTTAATGCTTCAAGATGATACCTGTTAAGGGTGTAATTGCCAATGCTGTATTTATCTTCATTTGCAACAGGGCTGAAGCTTTCCGGCTCGTTTTCCGGCTGCTGCGCATTGATGTCAAACACCCTTCTGTCATAGAACAAGTCAGGCAATGCAGCATGGACAGCAACCCTTGTGAACAGCTGCTTTGGCGTTTCTGTCAATTTTCCTGTCGAGTCCTTTCTTAAGTACCTTGCCTTTAAAACCCTCAATGCGTTGACATCGAACCTTTTGTCAACCTCGTCAATCTCTTCTTTTTCCAGAACCAGCTGCTTTTCTTTCCTGATTTCAGCCCTTTGCTGCCTGTAAAGAATGTAAGCTTTTGCTGTAGAGGCATGCCCCTGCTCAATAAGGACCTTCTCCACAATATCCTGGATTTCCTCAACTGAAGGCGCTGTTTTGCCCAGTTTTTCAATCTCTTCAACTACCCTGTCGCTCAGCTGCTGGGCAATCTTCCTGTCCTTGCCGCCTACTGACTGCGCTGCCTTGAATATGGCACTTGTTATCTTTGCCTGGTCAAATCCCACTACTGTTCCGTCCCTTTTCCTGATTCTTTGTATGTTTGTTTGCATTTTTAATCCTCTTTTTTGTTTTTAGACCCTGATTCTGCTGATTTACTGCATTTTCACTACTTAGCCGAAAACACAATATATAGTGGTTGAGATGTCGTCTATACACTACATGTAGTATGTTTTCAAGGGGGTGGTTATATTTAAAGATTTTGGTTTTAGATTATAAAGATTATATAAAAATTAGCATAATTTTTGGGTTTAAATAGTTTAGGCAAAGATGTCCAGTGGTCAGTAAGCTTTAAATATAAAACAACTGCTAACAAATAATGATGAAAATTCCCAAATGTGATTACCATGGCACTTGTAAAAATAAGGCTTACAGGGAAGTTTTCCCAAGCCTTTTAGGAGGAAAATACAAGAATCGCGGTTGGAGCTATTTATGCAGAAAACATTATTCTCAAGAGCAAAAAAGATTTAAAGGAAAATTGCCAAATTCTGATGCTGACTAAACTCAATAAGAAATGTTTTTATAGATTTGTTTTTGATATTATACTGTGGGATTTAGTGATGAAATCTCCATAGAACAAGAAGTAAATCAAGTGTCAATGAACCGACCACATGTTGTTGTATTGGGTGCTGGTGCAAGCAGAGCAACTTGCCCCGATGGAGATAAGAATGGGAAAAAATTACCTCTTATGTCAGATTTTGTAAAAATTTTAGGTTTAAAATTCATAAACAAAATATATTTAATCCTAAATAAGCTATTATTTTCCATATTGCAAATAAGTATTTAAATATATGCTTGAATAACTGCAAATATACAAAAAAGTTTAAATAGAATCTCCATATCATATCTTATTAGCAGGTAAAACCTGTTGGTCAGTGCACTTTGAAGTGCACGTTCAACAGTACCAGCAGGTGCTGCTTTTTCTTTTATTTTAAAAATAAGTGAACAATGTTTGTTTTATTTTCTATAATCCTGAAGAAATAGTCATCTCCATACTCAAATTTATGAAAAACCGCCCAAGAAACTATATCCGCGATTTGCAGTCCTGACCAAGATTGCGACCAGCTATGGTATATTTCAATTTCTCTAGCCCATCTTGTTTCCTTAAATTTTTTCTCCATATAATTATTAAAATCCTCGACTAAGCTTTGTTTTCCCTTTGATTTGTCTATCCTCATAATTAATTTCCTTGAATCGATTGATATGTTTGAAAGATGACTGCAAACAAAGTTATACAATTTGTCTGGATTCTTTTTTAAATATTCACTATAAACTTTTTTCTTGTCAAGAATTATACTTTGCGCATGCGCAGACTCAATCCCACTAAATTTTTTAAGAATCCATTCTATTACTTCTTTACTTGACTTATTGGCTTTAACCTCCTCAGCCCCTTTTAGTTCTTTTTTGAATTTATTTCTTCTAATATTTTTGATAAGCCTGTCTAAATAAGCAATATCATTCACCCAAATTGCAGTTATCACAAAGTATTTTGAACCTTTTTCTCCTAAATCCCCTGTTTCATCAATGTAAACATACCTTTCCATTAAGAGAATGAAAGTTAATTGATTTAAAAACTTTTATAGAATACTCCACTCTTCCTTATTCAACTGATTTTCCCAACTTGCCCAACTTCTCCCCTTCCATGAACCTTCTTAAGACATCCTTCACTTCAGAAATCTTTACCCTTACCTGCTCTGTCGTGTCCCTTGAGCGCACTGTAGCCATTTCGTCTTCAAGGCTTTCATGGTCAATTGTAATGCAGGCATAAACTCCGGCTTCATCGGCTCTTGCATATCTTCTCCCTATGCTGCCGCCCAAGTCAAATGTGCATGTCCATTCCTGCTTCAGCTCGTCATAAATGTCCCTTGCTTTCTTCACGATGTCAGCCTTGTTTGAAACCAGCGGAAAAACTCCTATTTTCACAGGGCACAGTTTTGGATGCAGCTTCAGGACAACATTGTCCCTTGCCTTATCATAGTGGTAGGCGTCAAACATAAAAACCAGAAAAGCCCTTTCAACTCCCTGTGAAGGCTCGCAAATCACATGAGGAATTATTTTTTTCTTTGTTTCCTCGTCAAAAATGCTCAAGTCAGTTTTTGCATGCTCG
>JAGVXS010000017.1 GCA_018303685.1 Candidatus Woesearchaeota archaeon | reverse complement strand
GCTCCTCCTGCTGTTGCAGATGCCCTGCCCTTATTTTTATAAACCATTATAAAACCTATTGCAATCCCCAATAAAAGCCCTAGTATTTGTTCAAGCATTTTCAAGCAGCTCTTTCATATTTTGGATGTTCTTCACCCGGTTGGGGCTTTCCATTTTTTTCTTGAGCCTTTTGTTTATTGCCTGTTTTAGGTGCAATAACCCTACCTTCCAAAGCCCGCAAAACAACAATCTGCCTTTTGATTCTTTCCTCTAACAACTTTACTATTTTATTTTCATACTCGTTATACTTATGCAGTTTAGCCCAGTCACCCTTCACATTCTTAAACTTGCCGTGCACAAGCTCGGAAATCTTTCCTTCTTGCATCAGTTGCTCTACTTCTTTGATTGAAGTCTCATCTGATTTTTCAAAAGAATCATAAGTAGAGATAATATGCTTAATGTTTCCGACTATTTTTTTTAAGTATTCAAGGTATTGTTGCGGAACAAGAGATGCCCACTTTTCAAGATTGCCAAGAAAGTCGTCCTCAGTTACTATTAATGCCTTGAGTTGATACCTTATTGTATCTTCTATTTTAATAAGTTCATTCAAAATTGGGTGCTCCTTTTTTATTAACTTCCTTCCTTCGTCTGTCCAGAGATTTGCGCCGCCTACCTTTTCCAACTGCTCAATCAGTTTTTCCTTGTTCTTGCCAAGTGTTATTAACTTGCTTTTTAGCTCATGCGTATTTTTAATATAATTCATTCTTTCCTCTTTTTCCTTGGTTATTTTATTTATTTGGCCAATCATGATAGAAGTTTCCAGTCCTGCCTCAGCGCTTAGACCTATAGCACCCCACATTCCAAGTTTTGTATTAATTCTGCCACCAATATTTTTATTTGTTAAAATAAAAGGCAAAAGACCGATTAATGTCCATATATACCATGCGTTATACCATGAAGTGTCTGAACTGCTCCATGTCCATGGCAGTAAAATATTGGCTCCTCCTGCAGCTCTATTTCTAGCCGCTTCCTCCTCAGCTTTTTGCCTAGCAGCCGCTTCCTCAGCCTGCCTTTTTTGCTCTTCGGCAGTTGTCGCCGGAGCAGGTGTTGGAGTTGAAGGCGCACCTGTCGCCGGAGTCGGCCCAACAACAGGGGGGACTTCGCCAAGCATTTTTACTGATGCAGGCACTTCCTGAGGCTGGAACTCAATGCCCTTGAAACTGCCGCCAAATGATTTAAAAAAGTCTCCTGCTGACTTGGACACTCCGCCTAAAAATGTCGGCGTGCTTATTGACGGCGTTCCGATTTCAGGCACTGACAAAATACCATACAGCCATTGGACTAAGCCGATAGTAAGCAATGTCAGCAGCAATGCAAGCACAAATCTCCAAAACTTGCTCTTAATGCCCTTTAGCACCAGCATCCACATAACAAAGATTAATGCGTACAGCAGGTACTGCATGTAAGGCAGCAGAGATGTTATTGAATAATCCCTTAGCACAAACAAAAATGCAGTTGTAAATCCGAGCACTATTGCAATCGCCTGCTCGGGCCTTTTGACTTCCTTGAAAGCATATCTTACTCCGATAAGGTAAATTGAAATAAACACAAGTGAGAATATGAAAAAGTCAATGGTTTTTGCATAGGGCTTGTAGTTTTCCTGCGCGAAGAAGTTGTTTATCCTTACCAGGCTGTCCCTTAAGACATCTGTGAAGGGCTTTGCATAGGCAAAGGCTGAAAATAAAAGTATTAACACAAGCGCAAAAATTGACACAGCTATTATCTTACCAGCCTTTTTCATTTTTTAAAACCCTGAAATGCATTTTTTTATTATTGCAACGACCTTTCCCTCTCCAAACAAAACAACACCATTCTTCAAAATCTGGAGCATTTGCGCGTCTTTCTTCCTCAGCAAATCAGTAATTTCATCCTCTGTTTTTGTGATTATATTCACGCCATCAATAGAAACATCCAGCACTGTCATGCCGTCAGTTATCAGAACTAAATTCTTTTTGTCAATTATGGCGGCATTCGCGCTTTTTAATTTTTCAATGCCAACATCAGTTTTTTCTTCAGAATAAAGCAAAACAATAGCAGCAAGATGCTCTGCAATCTTATTCTCAAAATTTATGGAATAAAACAAGCCTGTGCCGAGCTTCTGTCCTGTTACAATTCCTTGCTTTTCAAGCTTTTTCAGGATGTTGAAGACTCCTGCTGGGCTGAAATCAAGGCGGTGAGCGATGTTCCTTATAGTAAGCCTTTCAGTGAAGTTTCTAACAAGAAAGCTGAGTACGCTGAATTCGTTGTCAGACAAAGATAGCATGTTTATTTTTTATTAATATATATCTATTATTTTAAAATATTTAATCATTATTAATTATTTAATATTCTATTTTTTAATATATTCATCTATTTTTTAAGTTTTTTAGTTAATATTTTATAGTTATATATACTTTTATTTAGAACTAATATTTACTATTTATAAATCTTATGTTTTATTACTCACTTTGGATAGAATACAGTCCCAACATTCTCGTTATTCACTATCTTGAGCAGAATATTGCTTGTTTTGCCGTTGGCAATAACAACAAATGCGCCTGCCTCTGTTGCCGTCTTGGCTGCCATAAGCTTTGTCTTAATGCCGCCTGTGCCAAGCCCGTTGGACATGCCGCTTACTTTCCTGCCCACTTTAGCTGCATCAGTAACTTCCTTTATCAGCACTGCGTTTTTTTGGGTTGGCTCCTTGTTGTAAAGCCCTTCTACATCAGTCAGTATAACCAGCAAATCAGCCTTCATTTTGACTGCAATCAATGCTGACAAGTTATCGTTGTCGCCAAAGGAATGCCCTATCTCGTCAATTGAAATAGGGTCGTTCTCATTTATTATTGGGACAACTCCAAGCTTTAGAAGCCTGTTCAGGCTGTTGAGGAGATTCTTGTAGGTTTTCCTGTTCTTAAAAACGTCATAAGTCAGCAGTATCTGGGATACCTTTACGCCGTGCCTGCTGAAGAATGAATGGTACGTTGACATCAAAATTCCCTGCCCTATCGCAGCGCATACCTGCTGCATCACAACATCTTTAGGGCGGGAGCTGAGCTCCAGCTCCTTCATTCCCGCGCCTATTGCCCCGCTTGTTATAACCAGCACGTCCTTGCCCTTGGCTTTTATCCTTGCAATCTGCTCAACAAGACTCTGCATCACGTTCAAGTCCAGCATCCCGTTGTTGCTTGTGACTACATTGGTGCCTATCTTAACTACAATTTTGCCTGATTTTATGTTTCGCATTTTTTGATTAAAACAATTTTTTGATTATCCTGTGCCTGAACTTCCCGGCATTCCTGCCGATATAATCTTTTACAACCTGCCCTTTGCCGACAAGCTTGTATTTGTAGATGACTAGCCCTTCCAAGCCGACAGGGCCCCTTGCATGGATTTTTGCCGTGCTGATTCCGATTTCAGCGCCTTTCCCATAGCGAAACCCGTCTGCAAACCTTGTTGAGGCATTCCACATGACAGATGCAGAGTCAACCAAGTCCATGAAAATATCTGCATTTTTCCTGTTTTCTGTGACAATTGCATCTGTATGCTTGGAGCCATATCTATTAATATGATTTATTGCCTCATTTAAGCCATTGACAACTTTTACAGATAATATTAAGCCGTTGTATTCTGTTTTCCAGTCTTTTTCAGTCGCTTTCTTAATATCCTTTACAATTTTTCTTGTTTTTTCATCCCCCCTTATTTCTACTTCTGCCTGCTGGAATTTTTTTATCATCAACGGCAGGAACCTTTTTGCAATGCCTTCGTGCACAAGCATTGTTTCCATTGCATTGCATACGGCAGGGTACTGGCATTTCGCATCAAAGCATATATCCAAAGCCTTTTTCATATCGGCATATTTGTCTACGTAAACATGGCATATGCCTTCAGAATGCCCGAGCACCGGAATCTTGGTATGCTCCTGCACATATTTCACAAAACTGCCGCTTCCCCTTGGTATGACCAAGCTTATGCAATCGTCCAGATTAAGCATTTCAGCAACCTGCTCCCTTGTTTCAATCAATTGCACAGAGCCTTTCGGAATGCCATTTTTTTCCGCAGCTTTTGATATAATACCAACTAAAATCCTGTTCGAGTTTTTAGCTTCTGAGCCGCCTTTTAATATCACTGAATTTCCTGATTTGAGGCAGAGCGCAGATATCTGCACAACAGCGTCAGGCCTTGACTCAAAGATCGCGCCTATCACTCCAATAGGGCATGCAACCTGGTAAAGCATCAAGCCTTTGTCAAGCTCAACCTGCGATAAAACCCTGCCAACAGGTTCTTCGAGCCTTGCAACGCTCCTGGCTTCTTCTGCCATCTCGCTTATTTTGTGCTTGTCAAGCATAAGCCTTTTGATCAGAACTTGGCCCAGGCCTGATTTTTCTGCCTTTTCAACATCTTTTTTATTCGCCTGAAGAATTGCATTCGAATTATTTTTTAAGGCTTTTGCTATAGCAATCAACGCCTTGTTTTTGGTTTTTGCCGGCAGCACAGCCAGCTTAAGCGATGCTTCTTTTGCAAGCTGCGCCTGTTTGGTTATGCTCATCTTCCCAGCTCTTTGCTTCTTTTGACAGCAGCATCTATAGTTTTTATTAAAATATTTTTGGCTTTATGCTTTTTTAATACGTCCAATCCGGCAACAGTTGTGCCTTTTTTAGACGCAACCATTGCTATCAATTTATCAGGCGACAAATTTTTTTCCATCAATAATCTCCCTGTTCCCAAAGCAGTCTGGCAGGCAAGCTTAAACGCAGTTTCCCTTGGCAATCCATTTTTTACTCCGGCTTTTACGAATGCGTCAATGAAATATGCAAAAAAAGCAGGGCCTGAGCCGCTTATCCCGGTTACTGCGTCCAGCAAATCCTCTTTCATGAAGAATGCAATTCCAGCGGAATTCAATATGCCTGATACGTTTTTTATGTCCTCCTTTGTTGCGTATTTTCCTGCTGAAAACCCTGCTGCCATTTCCCCTGCAATGCAGTTTATGTTTGGCATCACCCTGATTATTCTTTTATTTTTTAATTTATTTTCCAAGTGCTTTAATCTGATTCCAGCAGCGATTGAAACAATCAATTGGTTTTTGACAACATCCTTAATTTCGTCCAGAACAGCATCAATATCCTGCGGCTTTACGCAAATGAAAACAATATCAGAATTTCTGGCTGCTTCCTTGTTGTCTGTTGTTGTTTTTATCTTGAATTGCTTCTTGATTCTTGCCAGGTTTATATTGTTCTTGTCGCTTGCGATTATGTTTCTTGAAACACTGCTTTTACAGATACAGCTAATCAAAGCTGCTGCCATCCTGCCTGTTCCGATAAAGGCTGTGGTTTTCATAATTGATGATTAATAATGTTTTATTTATAAACTTCATGGTTTGACAAAGCTATTTAATGACTTTATCCAAAAATCACGAGAGACCCATGCACTTCCATGAACTCAAATGGGTGCCCCCCATACCCCCGCTTAAACATAAAAAGCGGTTCACTTTTATCGCTATTGCAGCACAAAGTCGCTCTCGTAATTTTTTTATTTTTGATATAGCCCAGCCCAAAAAAATTTTACTTAACAATAACATAATCTATTTAAATCAAAACCCAATCCCCAGCCCTATGGCAAATCACAATGTGTCAAGGACAATGTCTACACAGCACCCCGATAATGTGCATGCGCCTTTTTTTTCAGACAACTCAGAGCTTGCGGGCGAAGACGAGATAAAGGAGGTTTTCTACACCTTTTCCCACATACACTCAAGGGAGCAGCTTTGGGACTGCGAAGGCAAGGAAGTCGATAATTTTGTCGTGAAGAAGCTTTTGAACAAGTACGAGCCTTATTTTACAAGGCACAAGCTTGGAAAAGATGTTTTTCTTACATTAAGGGTGCCTAACCCTTCCATAGAAAAGAGCGAGGCAAAAATACTGCTCGAGACTCTGGAGAGCATACCGAGAAATTTTGATGCTGCAAAATTGTTTTACAATGAGGACATTGCGCCTATATTTGAGATTGCATTGCCGATGACAACTGACTACAGGGAGCTTGCCAGGATTGCAGAGTACTACAAGCGCCATGTAGTGGGAAAGCAGCACCACCAGCTTGGAAAGGACATGACAATCGCGGAGTGGATAGGCAAGTTCCAGCCAGAAACACTTAGGATCATACCGTTGATTGAGACAAAGGAAACGATACTGAACCCTGACAGGATTGTAGAGGGCTACCTGAAAGAGGAGAAAGTCGAGGACTACCAAAGGGTGTGGCTTGCAAGAAGCGACCCTGCGCTTAACTACGGCAATCTTGCGACTGTGCTCATGCTCAAGGTTTCATTCCAGAAGCTGCAGGAGCTCCAGGAGAGGATGTCGGTTGACATACTCCCGATTCTTGGATGCGGCTCAGCGCCTTTTCGTGGAAATTTCAAGCCAACCAATGTGAAAAACTGCGTGCAGGGCTACCCAAGCGTTTATACATTCACCCTGCAGTCTGCCTTCAAGTACGATTACAATATAAAAGACATTACAAGTGCAGTCAAGTTTTTGAATGACTCAAAGCCCTCAAAGCCTGTTGACGTTGACGAGGAAAAATGCATTTCAATCATTGAAAAGCTGACAAAAGAGTACCAAAGGCAGGTCAAGCTCATTGGAAAGCTTGTAAATGACATGTCTCCTTATGTCCCGTCAAGAAGGAAAAGAAAGCTGCACATAGGACTATTCGGATATTCAAGGAGCATAGGGGAGCTTAAATTGCCAAGAGCAATAACATTCTGCGCTGCATTGTACTCCTACGGGCTGCCTCCTGAGATTCTGGGCCTGAATGCGCTTAATGAAAACGATGTAGACTACATAAAAGATATTTACGCCAATTTAACCTCAATAATACTTGATGATTTTGAAAGAAGGGATTACAGGCAGCTTTCCGAGAACATAGCAAGGGCGGGGTTTGTGAGGGGGTTTTTGGGGTGAAGTGTGATAAATATGTATAAAGCTTAATTAAATATATCCTGTTTATAATAAATAATTTAAAATTTATTTCTTGAATATAATTACATTCGTGATGGTTGTTGTGATAATATACTCTTTAATGGATTCTTTAGGAATTCGCCTCCAACTATAGGCCTTCTTATGCCTATATCATACCCAACTTCGTCATCAGCCCACTTTACAGCTTCTGCATAGTGATAAGTATCATTTAATAGCCTGTGTAAAATGTACTTTGAAGCACCTCTGGTTGTAATGTGTGGGTAAGGATTTTCTGACCACCTATTGATGCCATCAGTCCATTCATAATAATACATTCTTCCCCAGTGTATCCAATTGGTTGCAAAGTTTATAGCTCTTCTGTCAAATGAAGGACTAAGGTTGGTAGATCTCCTCAAGCCTTTTTCTGGGCTCTCCCTTAGGACATCATCGGGGGGGTATATGGTGCCATCTAACAACTGAATTCTAAAATCTCTTTTAACTTCTTTTTCGTCAGATGGCTCAAAACTGTCTGATTCAAAATATTCAGGTTTGGCATTTATATAAGAGTATATATTAGCAGGGCTTAAATCGTATGGATGGCACTCACCTGTAATTTGTTTAAATGGAAATTTTATTTTCTTAATCTCATATGGCGAGTACATGCCATAACCTTCAATTGCAATAACATAATCGTGGGCAGTTTTGCTCCACCAATGATACCTTCCATCCCTAAGGTCATCTCTAACAGCATCGTATTCGGAAGATGCGAAAGTTGCCATTTCAAGCAAATCCATGAAATCAACAAATCTAGGGTCTATCTCTCTAACCCCTTTGCTTTGTATTTCAGTAATCTTATTTAGTATATGATCTCCTTTTTTAGCCCTAATTCTTCCAATTTGCCAGTCATTTTGCCCCGTTTCCCGCAACCATTTATCAAGCAGTACAGTTCCGTCATCGTTAACTTCCAATGGCCATCCATTCTCGTCCAATGTAGCAGCAACTTCATCACTTATAACATACCAGTTTGGATGTGCTCCATCCTCAAATCTAAGAATCTTAAGCCTGTCAATAAATTCACCAATTTTCGTAGGGTCGTCTGGAAGTTCTCTGAGAACATCAATCTTTTCCTTTGTATGCTTATCAATGAAAATAAATGGCTGAATTATTTTGTATGTATGCGCAAATCTTATTCTCTCTCTTGGGGGAGCCAGTTTTAATAATTCATCTCTTGTAGCCGGTATTTTCCTAACAATCTTAAATAATTCACTTAAATATCCATAATGAGCTTTTTCTTTTTCATTTATTGATTGTAAAGCCTTTGTCAATGCATTAAGATGCGGCATAATCCTAGTTTTTATTTCTGCTTGAGGTATACCGGGTGTTCCATCGTCCCAAAGTCTTATAAACTCACTAAATTCTGTAAGCAAAGGCTCGGTATTTAAATAACCAAAACTATAAATTTTTTCAGTAGATGAGATATCTCTCGGATTCCAAATTATATCCATCCCTTCAATGCTAACTTTTTTATATTGATATACGGGCTTGTGCAAGCTTATTATTTGTTCCGGCGATAATTTGTTGACATTTTTTATTAACTCAGGTTTATTTTCATCATTTATATCCTGTTTTATTTCATCTATAGTTATAAAAGAATCTTCCTTTTTGTAATTAGCCCCGCTATAATAACATTTCAGTTCATAAAGAAAATTATAAATATTTACATAAGGACCAAGGCTACTATAAATGCCGGGAATAAATTCATTTTTTTGAACTGCCCCAAATAACCTGTCCTGAGGAGATTTACCTTCCTCAACACCCAGAGTTTTATCGAATGCAAGCCATTTAGTCTCAATTTCAGCTAATCCGTAATGTTCAGCCCCCAATAATGCATTCTTAACAGCCTTTAATTGCCTCATTTCGGGTTCTCTAGTAATAAAGGGTTCCTCAGTCTCTCCCGGCTTTCCCCCCCAAACTTCATAGCTGCGTCTCCTTCCTACACGCAGAAATTCTTTGATGCGGTTTGTAGGCATATCCCAAAAAAATTTTTTTATGGTAAACTCAGATTTTGGTTGCTCATCTGCCATTTTTTACACCTCTACGCTATGCAGCTAATCTATCTTCTGCTGGTTTTTTATAGTACTGCAGTCTCATATTTTTTAAATCTTCAAGCTTTATTGTAAATTCATCATCAAGCCTTTCAGACATAAAACCAATTAATTCTTTATTATACAAAAATATATTTTCAAGCATAGTTATATAACCATTCAATTTTTTAATAGTGCTGCCTAAAATATCAGTGGTCAATCCAAGTTTGCTGAAACTTGACGTGCCCAAATCGTCCATACTGTCTAGATATACCCCATACTTGGCTAACGGCTGCAAGATTTCTGCCTCATTTTTTGCAGAGCCAACATGGCTGATAAATTCTTGGCTAGTGGATACCATTCTATCATACATGGCTTCAAGTCTATCTGCATATTCAGAAAAGTTCATTTCATTTTCTATAAAATTTTTGTAATCATGCACAAACTCCATTTTACTTGCATCAGCTATCTCACTTTTTTTCTCTAATTTAGACCTTAAATTATCAAAGTTTGTCAATAATTCTTTCTTTTTCTTTCTTAAAATCTTTGTAAACTCTTTTTTTATTTTTAGGTTTAAATCAAGTGCAGTTAACAATTTCTGCAAATCTTTTATAGCACTGGCTTTTTTGCCTTCTAGTTCCTTTATCCTCGCTTCAAAAATCCTGATTAGGGCATTTGCCGCTGGTTGAATCACAAGAGGATAAGCCCGCTTAATCAGCACACTACCTAATTCAGCTAATTCATCTATCCAAGCTTTTGGGTTTTCATGTATCTTCCCGTGTAATCTGGATAAGAAATCCGCAAATTCTTTATTGCCATACTCATCCCTTACCTTTTCTATATACTTTGGGCCTTTATGCAAATTCCATAAAAATCCGCCTTTCCCTAAAAATCCCTCCCATCTCAGATTTTTTAAGGCATAGAGTATAACTGACTTAGCATTATCAAAAAATTTAATTTCCTCTTTGTAAGTCAAAAGCCTTCTGATTTCGGGGGTTTTAGCCACTGCCTTTACCAAATCAAGGTCCTTAAAATACATCCTAAAGCCGGAAAAAGATTCTCCATCATATTTTGATTTTCCGCCAGTCATATACAAAATTGGCCTTTCCATGAACCAATCCATGCCAATAGCTGCTCTGTAAGGCCATCCCCTTATATCATTGACGCACCTGAGAAGTTCCTCAACTTCCTTGTTGCTTAACAATGTAATTGCACTTCTCAATTCATCTGCTGATTTAGTATCCTTAATCCTATTAATTTCCTGCATCATTTTATCGTAGTGCGTTTTTACATATATGATTACTAACTGCTCATTATTTATAATTCCCCTTAATGGGCTTAAAATTTCTAATTCTTCATTTTGGGGCAATCTTAATGCTTCAATTTTTTCCGCAAGTTTTTCATCAAGCGGTTTAATCTTTTTTATAAACCCCCCCTTCCATGCAATAAATATTCTGGCATCCTTCACTAATAATCTGTAAAGCTCCAAAGCAATATTAAACCCAATCATTTTTCTATAATATTTTGGCATTAAGCCTCCCCTTACTATCGCTTTAAAATTGTCTATTGCGAGTTCTTGCTCCTTTACTTCATATAATGCCCTATTAAATTCCATAAACACAGATAAAAACTCCTTTGATTTTTCTTTGACTAACTCCTGTTTATCTATATTTAGTGCCATATTTACTTACCTCCTTCTTCAGCTTCTGCCAATGTTCCAACAACATATCCACCTGCCAACCAGTTCCTAATTGATTCGAATGGCGGTATATCGGATGGGCAAGTCCTCATAAACACTTTTGCCTCTTCATAGCTAATCATCTTCTGCCTAATCAAGGCTATTATAAATTTTGACATGCCAATAGTTGATAATGTCGGGAATGGGTTATCCCTTGATACATCATCCGGAGAAATCCCTTCAATTTTTTTCCTGCCCCAATAAACAAATAATCCAGGGTCCGGAAGTGCGCGCAAGTCAAAAGCATTGCCACTACCTTGCCTTGTAATTCTTGCATCATCAAAATTTTTTCGTCCAAACTCCCTGATATAATCTTCTGCATTTCTTGTCATAGTATGAAAATACCCGCTTCTTATGTCCCTTACAAATCCATCCCAGTCCTCACCCATCCAAGTAAGCATTTGTTCTACGTTGTCGTAATCTGTGATTTTTATGCGATCCTCTTTTATGACTCTTCTTGGCGTGGTTGTTGGTTTCCCAAACTTATCTAAAGCTTCATTTAAATCGTCTATAACATATCCAAACAAATCAACTTCAGTAGGTTTTGATAATGTTGTAATTGCACCATTGCGCTCCACTCTAGTGCCTGCCGGGACAACCTTATAAGCATGAACGTACTTTCCTGCTGCATTATACATATCATAATTTCTTAATCTTAAATATTTCAATGCATTATGCGCTTTGGAAGCCTGCAATCTATTTTCAAATTCTTTGTAGTGGGTGTCTATCATACCGCTTAATCCTACAATTCTCTGACCTATTTCAACTATGGTATCCCTTCGAGGTGCCCAATCCTTCCAAACTTGAGGTCTTATTTCTAAATCTAATTCAGCCCTCATTTTTACCAAATGCTTCCACAACTCAGACATAGTTTCTGCTATACTCTTGCTAATATATCCCCAACCTTCTTCACCAGAAGTTTGGGAGCTTCTAAACTGCTTCATCGTTTCCAACAATACTTTTAAATTTGGATATTCACGGACATATGTTTGCATAACCCTGGCACTGGGTACTGCGCTGTAATGTATCGTGCTTCTTTTTGCATGAAATGTGTCCAATCGTAATGACCAGTCAAAGAGTGTAAACATCAATAATCTGTACTTTACAAATATTGGAAGTTCTCTTCCGGGAGGTATCCTCCACCTGATGTCTTTGGTTCGCAACCATTCAAACCTAGAAAGTATACCGCTTTGTGTTGATTCTGCAATGGCATCAAACATATTCCACCAGATAATTTTTGAAGCTTCTCTTGCTCTTTGCCTTATAGCACCCTTTCCTTTTGTGCGTCCAAACCACCACTTAAACACGCTTCCAGCTATAGGTATGTGTGTCAAAATAGCATGCCTGTAATACACTACTAGAATTATAATCAATATAAACCATAGTCCAAAGACTCCAAAACCCCAGCCAAGTAAACCCAGGGTACTCCCTAATAAATAAAATATTAAATATAATGGTATTTTAACTAGTGTCCATAATGTTGGCATTCCAAACATCTGTTCGCCAGCTATGTTAATCGCTACTACAAGCAGTACGACAATCCAAAACTTTATTCTGTCATTCATGATTGTTTTTACCTTTTATTTTCCCTAAGGTCTCCATTTTTTAATCGCAAACCAAATTAGTAAAATTGATGCCAATCCAAAAACCAACATTCCAGTAAGCCATTGACCTGGAGCATAACCAGTAAGTAACTCAACAAGATATCCACCCAGACTTTTACCTCCTGAACTAACTGCAGTAGCTGGTGCAGCTAGTATGCTTCCTGGAGCACTCAGAGTTGTCCCTGCTGCTGGAAAGATATCTGCCAGTTTTGAAAGAATGGGGCCTATAATTGGGATGCCTCCAAACATTTTGGCTAATACCCCTGCGAGCTGGCTACCTCCAAATACTGTATGGAAAATCCATTCTACAAGCCCTATGGTTACTATCCACCCAATCCAATTTCCCAATAAACCTCCGCCTGCAGTGATTTGCTTTCCAACCAATAGTATGGCAAATGCCTCTCCAAGAGCAATCACACTAGTTGTTGGGGTTCCTGTTCTTGCAAGATTTGCGGCAAGAATGATAGCCATTGCTACAGACAATTTTATATTGCTTTGAGGCATAAGGAAGCCCGTGAAGAACCATACAAATAGCAATGCAGATGTTATGAAAATAAGCAACCTGTAGTTTGGCTCTTCCGGCCTTAATATTCCTCCAACTCTTTGTTTTGTAACTTTTTCTTCTGTAACATCTACCTCTTTTCCCCCAAATCCAAGTATTCCACCAACTTTTTCTTTTTTAGGTATTTTTACTTTGTATTCAACATCTTTCTCTGGTCCAAACAAATAATCAATACCTACCTTAATATTGTCAGTATCCCAGAGCCATTTTTCATTGCTAATGTTAAACGCTATCAACAGCCCAACGCCTATCGCCAGCAAGGCAATCCCAATCTGCCCTTCCTTTGTGCCGGGCTTTACCCCGAGCAGTCCAAGCCCGAAGTAAACAACAAGCGAGATTATTATTGTGTTAACTATGAGCTTGAAGCTGAAGAAAGCAGCAAGATGCCCAACCTCCCAGATATAGCCGCCTCCGCCGACTATGCGCCATGAAATCAATAGTGACGCTACAAGCGTTATAATGAACAATACAGTCTTCTCTTTCGCCAGCTTCTCAGGCACAATCATTGATTGGAGCGCAAACAAGATGAACCATACAATCAGGCTATTTACAGCAAGCATGAACCACATATTTCGGAAGATTGCAGGCGCTGCAAAAGCAGACGGAATTGCAACTAACAAAACCAATGCAAAAATCCACAGCATTTTATTCAGTTTCATAGCTCTTTTGCAGCCTCGTCCAAAATTTTATCATCAGGAATATCATCAAACTCGTAGCCTTGCGAAGTTAATTTAAGCCAAAGCTTCAACACATTATCAGCAAAGTAGAACTTGTTGTCTTTCTTGTAAATAACATCAACTTCCATCAGCCTTTCAATGATGCTTTTTGTTACAGGAGCGCTCCTGTAAATGCGCCTTGCGATTTCGCTTAATCTTAACTCCTCATTTGCAATAACCTTGAGAATGGTTTTAAGAAGTGTCTGCCCTCTGGCTCTGTTGTAATAATAGTTAAAAGAATCATTGCAGTAATTATAGATTGAGTTATTTTTTTGCAAAAGCTCTATAAGAAATGATTTTTTAGCATCTTTAACCTCATTATATTTTTTAGAAATTAACATTGTTACAAACGGATGCCCGTTGCTTAATGCAAAGATTTCATCAATCGTTTTCTGCTCTGCTTTTTCAACGATTGATTTAATTAGTTCTGCTGCCTCATTCTTTTCAAGGTTTTTTATCTCATAGCATTCGAATTTTTTCAAAGCAAGCACCTGCTTGATTGCAGAGCTTGCCGCAATATAGCTTACATTCCGAGCTTCAAAATCAATGATTGAAATTACATCTTTAATCTGTGCAAAATTATTCAAGTCCAACAAATTTTCAAAATTGTCAAGGGCAATCAGGAATTTTTTGTTTGCTTCCTTTCCCCATGCTTCGGCAAATCTGAAAGCGCTTTCAACAAGCAGCTTTTGATTCGGCTTAATCTTTAATAGCTCATTCTCAACATTTTTTACCAAAGAAAACGCATTTTTGCTTTTTAATTCCTCCTCAATTCTCAGTAGATTTTCAAGAATCAGGAATTTTTTATACTCCTTCAGCGGCTTTCTCAGAAAATGGAAAATAATATTCCCGATGAATTCGACAGAGAAATTTTCAGGGTTGAGGCTTATTTTGCCCAAATCAATGTAAACAGGAACAACATCTTTTGCATTTTTAAGATGCTCCTTGACAAGCAGCGTTTTGCCGGACTTCCTTAAGCCGAGCAAGGCGATGCTTTTTGCAGAGCCCTTTTTGAAAGAATCCGTACTTTTATCTAGCAAATTCAGGTAGTAATCTCTCCTTACAAAAGCCTCTTTTCCAGCCAATTAACTTCCTCTTATACCGATTGGCATATATACTTATAATATAAAAATGTTTTGATTTCTTATTTTATACTTTTTGGTATATACTTTTTAAATTAATATACCTTTCTGTATAGAAGTTATATTTAAGGTTTTTGGTTCTTAGTATTTTATACTAATTGGTATATATATTTTTTGGTATAGGAAGGTGAGTACAAATAAAACTTTGTAACCACTTTAAAATAATAACAAATAGAAAGATTTATAAATAGTAGTAGTATTTTATACTACTTAGTAGTACTTACAACGTTGGGGTACAAAATATG
>JAGVXS010000062.1 GCA_018303685.1 Candidatus Woesearchaeota archaeon | reverse complement strand
TGCGCTGCTTCTCCGGCAGTAAAGTATAATCTCACAATCCCATCTGATATCTTTGTAGCTTTCAATATCTTAATTTCTCCAGCTTCGGAAGTGTTTTTCAAGTGAGTTCCGCCGCAAGCCTCGACATCAATATTAGGAATGTTGACAATCCTCAGCAATTTGCCTGGGACTGCGCCTCCTTGGTAAATTCCCATTCCATAAGTCTGCTCTGCTTCTGTCCTCGGAACAAAGCTGCTTTGCACCTGTATGGCTGCCTTGACAAGCCTGTTTGCCTCTTTTTCAATTTGTTCAAGCTCTTTGTCAGTAATGCTCTGGAAATGCGTTAAATCTATGGTAGCTTTGTCAATGTCCTTTTTTGCGCCAGCCTGGTTTATATGGCTGCCAAGAACCTTCCTTGCAGCAGCATTTATTATGTGGGTTGAAGTGTGGTGCTTTGCAAGCTGAAACCTCCTTTCTTTGTCAATGCTGCACTCAACTTTGTTATCTTCCTTGAAATCGGGATTTTGGCTCAGGACATGCACAATAATGCTGCCCTGCTTAAAGACATCAACAACATTCTGCCCGTTAATGGTTCCCAAGTCATGAAGCTGCCCGCCGCTTGTCGGGTAAAAATAAGTTTCATTTAAAATTACCTTGCTGTCAATTATTTTCATGACTTTTGCATTGAACTTGGTTTTTGCGTAGTCAAAATAGTACAAAGCCTTTGTATCAGGCACTCCTTCAAGATTTAATTTTTCTTCCTTTTTTGTTGCATGCTCCTGCTCGCCCTTCTCGTGCAATTCAGCGACTCTTGCATAGAAGTTTTCAGGCACATTGATTTTCCTATCGAGCTTGAGGGACTCTTCCCTCACTATCTCAGGAGTTATCCCGTAGCTGTCGTACAAAAACAGCAGCTTTTTGTCGTCAATGTCCTCTTTCATAAACTTTGAGATCATCAAATGCGTTTTCTGCTTTGTTGCTTCGTACTTGCTTTTCTCAACTTCAAGGATTTTAGTTACCTCGTCAAGGTTATCGCTTAGCTCAGGGAACAACGGCTTCAGATAATCGGCATGCCATTTGCAGACATCGGGAAGATTTATGCTCCACTTGTATTTGTCAATAAAGGAAAGAGCTCTTCTCAAAATAGCCCTTAAATTGTAGCCGCCGCCGACATTTGAAGGCAAAGCACCGTCGCTCAAAGCAACCAGCAAAGCCCTTGAGTGCTCTGCAACTGAGTACAAAGCAGCCAATTCAAGTATTTTCTGCCTTAATTCCTCCACATCATAGCCGGTTTTTTTAGCAACATCTTTCCAAACTGCATCAATATCCTCAACCTCATCAACATTCAAATAAGAGGAATAAGGCAAAAATTTCTGCATCATATTGTTGTCAACCTTTACACCAGTGATTTCGTACATTTTCTTCACAACACTTGGGAAAGTGGTTTCATAGCTTGTTGACTTGCCTTGGGTGAACCATGCATTCCTCTCGTGCCCCATGCCCATGTCAAGAACCTTCAAATTTAGTTCTTTATAGCCTGCTGGCGTCTGCTCGTAAAGCATGTAAACCTGGTTTCCCAGTTCCAAGCCTCTTGAAAAGTACTCCATGCATGGCCCGAAATTTCCCCCCCCTGCCCATGCATCTTCATGAAAAGTGATTTCCTCGTTTTTCAATCCAAGCCCCTGCTTAAGCCAGTTGTGGATGTCTGTAAAGTATCTTGCCTGATTCCAGTCTTTTGGCTTCATAAAGGCGTGCTGCCCAATCATCACAAAAGCGCAGTAATGGGCTCCTGTAATGCCAATATTGTCTATATCGTTAAATCTCAAGCACATCTGCGGAACAACAAGGGGGTTTGCAGGAGGCTCGACTTCGCCAGAAACAACATAAGGCTGGAAATCACAAATGGATGCAAAAACATAATCAATGTCATCTCGCCATCTCGCAACAACAGGGTATCGCTTTATCGGAGTGTACCCCCATTTACTGAACAATCTTGAAAATTCGTTCCATACTCCTACATAGTCGAGTTTTTTTGTCGCAGGAGTTTTCCCTATAAACCTAAAGCCGCCAGAACAGGCAGGATTGCCGCAGACACCACTTCCGGTTGTTGTCCAGAAATAAGTGCCGCATTTTGAGCATTTTTTCCTGCTGAAGCCTTCTGCCTTAAGCACAGAAGTTGCATAGTACTTGTCAGGCTCTTTTGAGGCTTTTAGCTTGAATTCCTTTTTTATCTCTTTATCACTCGGCATAACCAGCAAAAGATCGGAAGGTTATTAAAAATTTATTGTTTTTTGATATTGAATAAAATATAAATAGTCAGAAACAAATTAGCATAAAATATGCACTTCAAGGACAGGCACGAAGCTGGAATCAATCTGGCTGAACGGCTAAAGGATTATAAAAACAACAAAGATGTTATAGTGCTAGCCATCCCAAGGGGCGGCGTTGAGGTTGGCTATGAAATTTCCAAATCCTTGAATGTAAAACTGGACATTATTGTGACCAAGAAAATCGGATTGCCAGACGATGAGGAATTTGCAATCGGCTCTGTCGGGCCTGATAAAAAAGTAATGCTGAATGAGGAGACGATAAGAATTTATAATGTTTCAGATGCGTATTTAAAGGAAAAAACAAGGGAGATGGGCAGGGAAATAGCAAGAAGGTACAGGGCTTACAGGGGAAAATATGAATTGCAAGGCTTGAAAGACAAGATTGTCATATTGACAGACGACGGCATTGCCACAGGCTTCACGACAAAAGCTGCAATAGATTACATCAAGTCGCAAAATCCAAAAAAATTGATTTTGGCTGTTCCTGTTGCGCCGTCAAATTTAAACAACGAAATCAGGAAAAATGTTGATGAATTCATATGCCTGCACTCGACAAGCCTGTTCTTTTCAATAAGCCAGTTCTATGACAATTTTCCCCAGCTTGAAGACGATGACGTCAGAAAGTACCTCAAAGAAACAGATTAGAAGAGCAGGTAAATCTTAAATTTCCTTGTAAACAATGTCGTGCTGCCTGACAGGCTCGCTGACCTTCATGCCTATTGACTGCCCGGACTCTGCCATCTCTATTTTGTCCTGCTCTATCTGCATCGAGCTTACTTTCTGCCTGAAATCACTTGTGTGCCCTTTTATATGAAGTTCATCTCCAATCTTGATGCTGCCGCCTGTAACTTCAATCACAGCAACGCCTATTTTCGTAAAGTAATGAGTTACCTTTCCAACCTGCATTTCTTCTGCCATATTCACCACTAAAATAAGATTGTAATTTTGGAATATTTAAGTTTTGCGGTGATTTACAACCCCTCCAAAAACCCCTTGTAACTTTCATTATTCTTTATCTTGAAAATCAGCTCCTTGTCAGCCTCTTTCGGCTGCGTCATCTCTTCCGGTGACAATATTTTATTCAAGTCCTTTTCGTCAATTAGCTTGTATTTTAAAATTGTGTCTTTTATTGACGAGTTATTTTTTACAGCTTCTTTGACAATTTTTGAAACAACCTGGTAGCCAATATAAGGGTTCAATGCAGTTGCTATTGCAGTGCTTTTGTCAAGCAATTCCCGGCATCTTGCTTCATCAGCCCGGATTCCGTCTATGCAGAACTCCCTGAACATTTTTAGTGTTGAGGTTAAAATCCTCATTGACTGCAGAATGTTATAGGCAATTACTGGACACATTACATTCAACTCAAGAATTGAATATTGAGCCGCTAATTCAATTGTCTTGTCCTTGCCCATAACATCAAAGCCGACCATTATCACGCATTCCGGAATGCTTGGATTGATTTTGCCGGGCATTATTGAGGAGCCTGGCTCAACATCAGGCAGCATAATTTCAGAAATGCCTGCCTTGGGCCCCATGTTCAAAATGCTCAGGTTGTTGGCTATCCTCACCAAGTCCATGGCCAGCATCTTCAAAGAGCCTGAAAAAGAGACAAAGCAGTTGTAATTTTGAGTCAGCTCAATCATGTTCTTTGTTGTTTTTAAATCCAGCTTAGTAAGCTGGTTTAATTTTTTAACAATAGTTTCATGGAATTGTGGATGCGTTGTTATGCCTGTGCCTATGGCAGTTCCGCCTATGCCGAGCTCCTTTAATTCCTCGCTGAATTTTAGTATTCTTTCGATGTCCTTTGCAACCGAAACAGCATAGCTCTCAAATTCCTGCCCAAGAGTTATAGGCACTGCATCCTCCCAGTGGGTTCTGCCGACTTTCAAAACTGCCTTGAACTCCTCGCCTTTTTTTCTTAAAGCCCATTCAAATTTTCTTGATTCGGCAATCAGATCCTTCAGCATGAACAAGGCTGCAATCCTTGCTGTTGTCGGGATAACATCATTTGTGCTCTGCGCCATGTTGACATGGTTATTAGGATTTACAATATACTGCCCAAGCTTTCCTCCAAGCATTTCGGTTGCCCTGTTTGCAATGATTTCATTGCAGTTCATGTTGAAAGGAGTGCCAGCCCCTGCCTGATAAACGTCAAGAACAAAATAAGACTCAAACTTTCCTTCAATAACTTCGTCTGCAGCCTTTACAATTGAATTTCCAAGCTTTTCATCAAGCTGCTTAAGCTCCATGTTTGCCATCGCAGCTGCTTTCTTTATGGTTGCTAATGCAGCAAGGAACTCCTTATGGGCTTTTATGCCGCTAATCTGGAAGTTTGTCTTTGCACGCTGAGTAAAAGCGCCGTAATAAGAGTCTGCAGGAACTTCTATTTCTCCCATTACGTCTTTTTCAATGCGATTCACAAAATCCACCCGAAGGCAAAGAATTGGTTATTTGTTTTAAAGTTTTGGGTTTTCACCATTCAATATTCCTTGCAGCCCTCTGCACAACCTCGCTCAATGCTGGATGCACATGAACAGCATCGCTGATTGCATCGATTCTCAAGTCTGCTTTCATTGCAACAATCACTTCATGAATTAAAGTAGATGCGTCTGTTCCTAGAATGTGGCAACCGAGGATTTTTCTTGTTTTTTTGTCAGCGAAAATCTTGACAAAGCCTTCATTGTCCTGCAAAGCCAAGCCCATTCCAGAATCAATGTAATTGTACCTGCCAATTGCGTATTTAATTTTTCTCTGTTTTAAATCCTGCTCTTTCAATCCAACACCTGCAATCTGTGGTGAGGAAAAAATAGCATGGGGCATTGCTGTGTAATCAACCTTTATTTTTTTATTTAGAATTGCATTATTATAAACATACTGCGCCTCAAGGTTTGCGCTGTGCTTGAACAGGAATTTCCCGACTATGTCTCCCAAAGCCCAGATGTTTTTTGCAGTTGTTTCAAGGTAGTCGTTTGTCTTGACAAAGCCTTTTTCATTGGTTTCAACGTTTCCTTTTTTGACGTCAAGAACATCTGTATTTGGAATTCTGCCTGCCGCGACAAGCAATGCGTCTGAAATGATTTTTTTATTTGACTTTTTGCCTTCTGCAACAACAATGAATTTATTTCCTTTTTTTGAAACTTCAGTTGCGCTAAATTCCGTTAAAACATTATATTTTTCCCTGAAAATTTCTGTGAATTTTCTTGATATCTCCCCGTCCTCATTTGGAATTAGATACTTGCCTCTTTGAACAATGTTTATTTTTGTTCCCAAAGCGCCATAGAAATGAGCCAACTCGGCAGCAATATATCCTCCTCCTAAAATTGTCATTGATTTTGGCTGCTTTCTCAGCCTTAAAGCTTCGTCGCTTGTAATGAAATCAACTTTGTTTAAGCCTTCTATTGGTGGTATAGAAGGTCTTGTTCCGGCAGCAATGATAATTTTGTTGCCTTTTATTGTTTCTTTGCCGACTTTTAAAGTTCTTTCGGCAATAAATTTAGCCTCGACCTTGAACAATGTAGTGTTTTTGTCTTTTATTATTGCTTTCTCAATTTCATTGGCGTCCTTATCAACAATATTTGAAGCCCTGTTTGTTATTTTTTTGAAATCAATTGAAGAAATTCGGGCATTTATTCCAAACAGCTTTGATTTTTTTATTGTTTCAGCAACATCAGCGCTGTGGATTATTATCTTTGACGGGATGCATCCGCGATTAAGGCAGGTGCCCCCCATAGGGCCTTTTTCAACAACAGCTACTTTCATGCCAATTTCAGCTACTGCAGAACTAACGTTCAAGCCGGAGCCTGCTCCTATGACTATTAAGTCAAAAGATTGCATTTTAGAGTTTATTGAGAAGGTTGTTTTTAAATATTATGTTTAATCGCCTTTTGCCAATAAACCCGTCTTCCTTGATCTTTGGAATGCTGCCTGCAGGAAAAAAGCCATGATGACGAACAAGATTAATTCAGCAATGAGAGCATACCACAATCCTGCATAGTTGATGGCTTGATTGTATATTGCAGCCCTTAGCGCCTCAAACACATGAGTTGGAGGCAAAACAACAGCTATTCTTGCAGCCCATTCCGGAAGAACAGACAGGGGATAAAATATGCATACAAAAGGCTGAAGCAGGAATGTAACACTCCACGCCAAAACCTGTATTCTCTGCCCATATCTGAATATGAATGCCGCTACAAAAAGCCCTACGGCCCATCCAAACAATGTGAGCAGGAATACGGCAAATGCTATTATCAAAGGGGATATTGTCAATATATTAAACGAATAAAACGCAATTGCAACAATCCACATCAATACAAATGTTGCCAGTGCCCTGAAAAGCCCAATCATGATGATTGATGTCAGATGCTCGCTTAATCTTACTGGCGAAGAAAAAAGGTGGTAAAGGTTTCTTGACCAGAAATCCTCCAATATGAATACTGCTATGTCCTGGGACGCTCTCCAGACAAAAACCCACAATATAGCGCCGCCGAGAAGCATGCTAAGCACATTTACATCAGACAACTCCTGTATATAGAACGCTGTAAAGCCCCAGATAAACAGGTCTATAATAGGCCAATATACAATATCAAACAGCCTGTCAACTCTGTTGATTGTTATATAATAATACTTCAGCAATAGGGCATTGATTCTGTGGAGTTTCATTTTTGTCGGGCTATCTTTATGAATACGTCATCCAAAGTAGGTCCTTTGACATGAAGATTGCTTAGCATGAATCCTTTATGAAAAATCTTGCTTATTACTTTATACATCTTGTCATGCTCTGTGGTAACCTCAAATACAATGCTGTTATCTTTTGCAAAAATAATTTCAACACCCTCTGTCTTAAGAAGCTCCATAAGCGGCTTGATATCTTTTTTGACTGCAATTTCAACAGTATGCTTTTTTATTAATTTCTTAAGATTGGAGCTTGTATCAATGCTTATGATCTTTCCGTTGGACATGAATGCTATCCTGTCGCAAAGCTGTTCAACCTCGTACATATAATGGGAAGTGAAAAGTATTGCAGCATCATTCTCTTTCTGGTAATTTTTAATTATGTTTCGCGTCTTGTCTGCTATATCAGGATCCAGGCCCACAGTGCATTCGTCCAGGAAAAGAACCTTTGGATTATTTATGAGCCCTTTGCACAAAACAGCCCTTGTGTTCTCGCCAGAGCTCAGCCTGATTACTTTTCTATCAGCAACTTTGCCAAGCTCGAACATTTCCAATAGCTCATTTATTCTTTTTTCGGTGTTTTTAACGCCGTAAATTTTTGCATAAACTCTCAAGTTTTGCCTTACTGTAAGAACGTCTGAAAGCCATGAATAAGCAGTTGCCACGTTTGAATTGTTCTTTACAAATTCCCAGTTCTTTTCGGGCTCAAACCCCAGTATTTTCACGGTTCCGGAATCTTTTTCAAGCAATCCGGTAAGAATGTTTATTGTTGTTGACTTTCCAGCCCCGTTTGGGCCCAGCAACCCGAACATCTCGCCTTTTTTGACTTTGAATGAAATACTGTCTACTGCAACAATCTCCTTTCCTTTCTCCTTGAAAGTTTTTACAAGGTCGTAAACTTCTATGCAGTCCATAATTATGATAGAATTAAATGAGGATTTAAATCTTTAGCGATAAATTAGTGCCTTATAATTCCGCTTTCTACAGCTGCCTTTCTCACAGCCTCAGCAACTCTGGGAACAACCTGCTTGTCAAGCGTGTAAGGCAAAACATTGTCTTTTGTAGGCTTTACGCAGCCTGCTATTGCATGCGCAGCAGCCACTTTCATCTCGTTGTTTATCTTTGTTGCTTTTGCATCAAGAGTGCCCCTGAATAATCCAGGAAACGCCAAGGAATTATAGGAAATCTCAGGAGTCGGGTTAGCCATTGCAAACACAATTGAATTTTTATTCATAACTTTCAAATCATTTGCTGTAAGCAAGTTTGCTCTTGAAAGCCCGATAAAAGCATCAGCGCCTTCCAAGGCGTCTTTCAAAGCCCCTTTTCTTTTTGACTTGTTGGTTACCTTTGCCATCTGCTTCTTGAAATCATTCAAGTCAGGCCTTCCGTCATATATGATGCCTTTGCTGTCGCAAAGAACAAGCTCTCTTACAGAGGTGCATATATTTTTGTCAATGCCAAGGCAGGTTAAAATCTTTGCAGTTGCCATTCCAGCTGCCCCAGCGCCGTTGATTACAACCTTTAAATCTTCTATTTCCTTGTTAACAACCCTTGCAGCGTTTATCAGGGCTGCCAGAACAACAATTGCAGAGCCGTGCTGGTCGTCATGCATAAGTGGAATGCCTATGTTGAGCAACTGCTCTTCTATTGTAAAACACCTTGGCGCAGATATATCCTCAAGATTGATGCCGCCAAATGCAGGGGCTATGTTCTTTACAATGCTTATTATTTCGTTCTCATCCTGTGACTTGATGCAGATTGGGAAAGCGTCTATATCAGCCAATTCCTTGAAGATGATGCATTTTCCTTCCATCACAGGCAATGAAGCCTCTGCCCCAATATTGCCCAGGCCGAGAACTGCCGAGCCGTCTGTTACAACAGCAACAGAATTAGACTTCATTGTGTAGTCATAAAGGCTATTTCCCTGCAAACCTCTGCAACTCCGGGAGTATAGACTAGGCTTAAATCCTCTTTTGTCGTGACTTTTACTTTTGACTTGGTTGCCAGCTTGCCGTGATTGGCCCTGTGCAGATTCAGCGCTTCCTCTTTTAGGTTCATAATAGGAAAAGTGACTGAAAGGGGGTTTTTAAAGGTTGTTGTGGGCTTGTCGGAAAACAAATGAAAAAGAGGAAATGGAAAGAAAAGTTCGTGAAACAAACGTTAGGCAAGAAGTTTTTTACCGCCGATTTTGGTTTATCTCTAAACCGAAAATTTAGCTTTGTTATCTTCTCATAAAATCTGTATTTTATACTAACTTTTTTCATAGATGGTTTTAAAGAGGGAGAAATCAAGTCATTTAGAGATTTGGTCTATTTTGCTATACGATATTTAGCTCTTGAAATATTTGATATTACTCTTTCGTCTACCAATTTTTTTAAATGAGCCCTAATCTCATGTTGTATTCGTGGATCTGCTAAGCAAATTTATTAATGCTTGTCTTAGGCTGACATTTTTTGATTTATTATTTATAATGGCTGAGTTTTGATAATTATTTACATTAAATCCATTAATTCTTTTATTAAGCAATCCGGCTTTTTTTCTTAATAGGTAATAAAAACCTACTATGTTTTGAGATACGAGTCCGTGTTTATTCAATTCAGTTTCAACTGACCTAATTGAACCATATAGATTTAGCTTTATTTTTGGGTTATTAATGAATACAAAAATGCCATCCCCTCCATATCTAAACATTGAAGGTACTACTTTAGGGCCTACTTGTTCTGAAGCCAAAGGCAATTCCTCAGAGTAATTTCTATTGTATGTCCAGTAAGGTTGTTTATGCAATACCTTCCCTTCGTTTTTTAATATAGACAGATAAGCATTTACAGTCCTCTCACTTTCATTAAGCAACCTGGCAAGTTCTTTATATTCAAACGCTTTATCTTTCTCTTTTTTCAAAAATTCGAAAATTTTATTTTTTGCATTGGGTGCATTCATTGTTTCAAACTCCTTAAAATTTATAGCCATTATAACCACCAAGTATTAAGAATGCTAACTAGTATATAAATATTACTATTTTACAAATATATCATATTACTATATTAAAATCCTTATCCATCTCAAAATTCAGTTAAATTTAAATAAATCAGAGATTAAACTGCTATTATGGCAAAACCAATTAGAGCAACACCTACACTTAAGGGAATTGATGCAGTAAATTTTATCAAAGAAGTCCTAAAGGAAGAAAAAAGTCCATCAAAAGCTAGAATTAATTTGATAAAAGAAGCAACAAAAATTAAATTTAATTTTTGTTAAGGTAGTTTTAAATCTAGATACATTGGTGTTGTACCTTTAATTCTTTCTTTTAGCATTTTAAAACCTAATTTTTTGTAAAAATGTATAGAATCTAACTCTCTTTTTTCATTTCTTTTAGCATCTAATGTAATAAACCTACAACCTGATTTATTTTCGCTTATCTCATTAGCTTGTTGTATAGCAAACAAAACCATTAATCTACCAATACCTTTTCTAAGAAAATCATCATTTACACATAATCTTCCTATCTTCAATGCAGGTAACGATTTATAATGAATGTCTTTTTCTCTAAAAAATTCTTTAAGATTTCCTTCAAGATTAATTTTATCATTTAGTAGAGTTAAGTACCCTACCAAATTTTTCTCATAAAACCATAAGAAAGTAACAGAAAGCCTTTGTTTTTGATTATTGAGAGCATCTTCAACAAGAAAATTTACAAGTTCTTTTTCATATGATTTAAAGCTAGCCAAATCATGCTTATCCTCTAACTTCTCTATGTTTATGTCTTTGGGCTCAATTTTATTATCTTCTTTAGCCATGTCAATCTGCTCTTTTAGGTTATACATTTATTACCCGATACCTTCATAATAAATGTTTCTATTTTTAAGAACTAGCCTATTTCAAATTCCCCCTCAGCTTTTCCGCTTCCAGAATCTTCTTGACGGCGTTGATGTAAAGCGAAGCCCTCATGTCACATTTAAAGTCAGTGCAAACCCTTGACAATTCCTTCACGGCATCTGTCATATAGGTTTTAAGCCTTTCCAAGACTACCTTTTCGCTCCAATAGTAATTTTGCGAGTTCTGAACCCATTCAAAGTAAGAAACAACAACTCCTCCGGCATTAGCCAATATGTCGGGAACAATAAAAATGTGCTTGTCAAGAAGTATTTCGTCAGCTTCCGGAGTTATAGGGCGGTTAGCCATCTCAAGGATGAGCTTTGCCTTTATTTTGCCTGCATTCTCCTTTGTTATCTGATCCTCAAGAGCAGCAGGCACTTTGAATTTAGCCAGCCTGCCTGTTTTTTCCTTATGGGCTATGACTTCTTTTATATTAAGCCCTTTTGGATTGTAAATGCCGCTTTTTGAGTCGCTTACGGCAATAACCTTGTAGCCCCATTCATGCAGAATCCTTGCGATATGCATGCCGACATTGCCAAAGCCCTGCACTGCAACGCTTGTTTTTTTTGGCTTCATGTCAAGAGTGTCTGCAAACTCCTGAAGCACATAAGCGCCGCCCATTGAGGTTGAGAAATCCCTTGCCTTCGAGCCCAACAATGCAACCGCCCTATGAAGTTATATGTTTCCCTTATATAGCCCCTGCTGATTCTTTCAATCTCTGCTTCAGAAAATTTGCCGGGGTTTATAGTGATGCCGCCTTTTGCA
The DNA here is from genome assembly GCA_018303685.1 of Candidatus Woesearchaeota archaeon. GTDB lineage: Archaea > Nanobdellota > Nanobdellia > Woesearchaeales > GW2011-AR4. Next base: position 2,192 of record JAGVXS010000062.1, on the reverse strand, counting down.
CCCCCATAAGGCAGGTTCACAACAGCGCATTTTAATGTCATCAAGAAAGCCAGAGTCTTTATTTCCTCAAGGTTAACCTCCGGATGAAACCTAATGCCCCCTTTTGTCGGGCCTCTTGCGTCATTGAACTGGACCCTGTAGCCTGTAAAATACCTTATGTCACCTGAGTCAAGCCTTACAGGATAGCTGAATGTGAATATTCTTTTTGGTATTGTAAGGATGTCAATCTCTGCCTGCCCAAGCTTGAGAATCTTGGCAACCTTGTCAACCTGGTTGTAGCAGTCAATGCAGACGTTGTCTTTTTCCATGAATTACAGCAAAATAAAGTTTTTATTTAAATGTTGCGAAATTCTTTGAATTTGTTTAGCCCAAAAATGTTTGAGGCGTAATTTTTTCTAACCGCTTATTTGAAGAAGTTTAATAATTTCTTTTGTATTAAGAACTTTAACCCTCGATTGTTTCTTTAATTTTCTGTCATTAGACCAAATAATACTATTATGATACGCCAAAGCACAAGCAACGAAAAGCACATCGTCTGGATCAATATTCTTGACTATTTCAAAAGCTTCTTTTCTATAAGGAATTAAAACCTCATTTGGAACAATAACAACTTTCTTAAGAATTAATTGGAGTAGCTTGCTGAAATCTTCCCCTGACATTCGAGATTTCTTGAGCAGCTCTGTTTTGTGCTTTTGCATCTCTTCAAAGATGAATGATGGAAATAAGAAAAAGCTGGCATATTCCAGAATTATCTTCCTCGTGATAGAGTCTTTTATTAACGCAGAAAATAATTCATTAGAATCAATGATTATATTCATGCAAGAAACCTCTGTGTGGCTTCTCTTTTTATTCTCCTGGTAAATTCTTTAATATCCTTTTCTGTAAGTTTGCTTTTTTTAGCCAGACTTTCAGCTAATCTTAAAGCTTCTAGCTTTTCAATAATGGCTTTTCTAGCTACTTCTGACCACTTTACCTCTGAAAAATTCCTCATATCCTTATGTATTTCATCTGGTATTGACAGTGTTATATTTCCCATTTTAAATCACCATAAATAAATATGTGACAGCACATATATAAATGTTTTGAATTTACAGCAAGTCTATTTTTGATTTTTTTATTGATTTCTTTAATGAAGCATTATCAATTTATACAGAAAAGGCAGCATTTTAAGCAAAAAGGTAGGCTTATACCTCAAAAAACACACAAGTTGATGTAAATCAATCGTATCCAAGCGATTTTCATGGTGGTTTCTTAGTTAAAATTAATCGTGGCACAGAGAAAGTTCATCTAATAATTTCAACAATAATTTATAAACCAAGCGCTTTTTTCAGGGCTTCCTTGTCATACCCGACAATGATTGTGCCGTTAACATCAGTGACAGGAACTCCGAATTGGCCAGACTTTTCAAACATTTCATTTCTTGCTTTTTCATCTGCGCCGACATTGACATCTTCATATTTGATGTTGTTGGCTTTCAAGAACTCCTTTGTCTTGACGCACCAGGGGCATGTGCTTGTAGAGTAAACCCTGACTTTTTGCGTTTTTTTGCTTGCTTTTGACATATTCACTATCACCTCAATTTACCAGTTAAAAAAATATAAAAAATGAATTAACAGCATCCGCCTTTTTTTCCGCCGCCCATCTTGGCACCTCCAAGCATTTCTGTAGGTTTTCCTTATTTAATAAATCTTTCTTTTTTACCTGGGATTTATTTTGTCATGCCAGGCTCCAGCTCATGAGTATTATTAAAGCATAAAATATCACCCCAGCCATGAAGTACAACGGCTTTTCAGCCTTGTCGCTCGGCAGAGATTCCCTAATCACGCTGTAAAGCAAGGTGCCTGTGACAAAAGGCACTAATTTGCCGGTAACATGCCTGGTAAAGTCCAAATAAGCAATTCCGAGAATTGCGCCAAATAATGGCGCCAGTGAGTAAAAAATCCTGAAGGCGGCATTCTTGAACTCAAATTCCTGCGGCAGGATCTTTATGATGATGTAAAACAGGAATGGCACGAAAAAAAGAAGCGTCTGCGCCAAGCCTCTTGACGAAAAATTCACCAGAATCATGCCGATAAAAAGGTTGTACAAAAAGAAGTATGCCACATGCAGGCTTTTATGGTAATGGACCATATTGGATTTTTTTGTTCCCTTGTGGACGTACTGCTCAACCAGGTTCAGCGATAAAAATCCAA
>JAGVXS010000061.1 GCA_018303685.1 Candidatus Woesearchaeota archaeon | reverse complement strand
ATAACATTGCCACCGGATTACCAACCGTTAGGGTTAATACAAACGCAATAAAAAAGCTCGGCACAAATGGAATGCCTTCCTTGATTAGGATTTTTTTAATCTTTTTTTGCCTGTGAAATTTGATTAATTTTCTGATTTGATTTTTGCTTATGCCCAAGTCCTTCGGTCCGCATATATACTGCTTGCCGACGTAGATATCCTTCACAATCCAGTCGCCTTCCGTCAATCTTGAAGGCTCAACAAGCCGGTACATGCACGACTTCTCTATGGCCCTGACAAAAATCCACATGTAAAATGAAGCCAGCACAAGAAATGAAACCGACAGGACCAGTATTTTTATATACCCAGCCTCAATTAAAAATGATGAAGCAAGCATAATAACCAGTGCGGCAAGAAGCACTTTCTTCCACTTTACAACATTCTTATCGGACAAAAGCTCTGCAAACTCCTTTTGGAATTTTTTCCTGTTTCTGAAAACAAGAAAAACGCTCCACAGCAGGCCATAAATCGCGCCAGCAAACAAGGCATTTATGAAAAAGCCGGGCAGGAATTGATGCCGGATATCGCCTACATCAATGCCTATGGCTGCCCCCAATCCCATGAGTATCTTGCTGTCCCCTCCGCCCCATTGCCCTGCATAAAACATCACATAAGCAATGCCAAAAAATATAGCCAGACCGACAAGACTGTTGATTATAAACGACGTGTCGGAGTAGATTGCCGAAAACAAGAGGTTCAGGCCTATGCCTGATCCAATCAGTCCAAAGTTGAGCCAGTCCGGAACCTCCCTTGTCTTCAAGTCGGTAATTGAGCCGATAAAAAGCGCTATGAAAGACACCACATACATTATTCCCAAAGGCGCGATATCGGCACTGAGCCAGTCATAAGCCATATTATCGTGAAAAATAAAAATGTTTATAAATTTATTTCATTTATAGCCATTATTGGGGCTTTATAAGCATATATAATTTATGGCAATCAGGCATATTGCGGCAAGCTTGGACGATGTTTCTGGATGGTGTAGGAAAAATAATGCAAGCAATGAGGAAGGCTTCAGGAGGTATTTCAGCTTATTGGGCAGGCTGCCGGAGTTGCAGGCTCGCCTGAACATTCCTGTGCTTACAGTAAACTTAGGCTCTGAAAACATTGAAAAATCCGATGACTATTTAGTTTTTTGCAGCTGTATAGCTGGTTTTTTTGATGAACTGCCCAATAAGGAGGTTATTGTCAAGCATAGAGTAAAAATCTCCATATTCGGCAAATGGTACAATATGCCCGGGAAGGCGGTTGAATCATTGAAAAAAGCGATTGAGGAAACAAAGGAGTATGACGGCTTTTTCCTTAACTTTTGCATCAACTATGACGGGCAGGATGAGATTGTGGATGCGTGCAGGGTTATTGCAAAGCAGGTTGAGCTTGGCAAACTGGATCCTGAGATGATAACAAAGGAGGCTATAAAGGAAAATATTTACTCTTCTTATTTTCTGCCCCCAGATGTTGTTCTGGTTTACGGAGAGGAAAGGCTGACAGGGCTTCTGCTTTGGGACTCTGTAAATTCAAGGATTAAGTTTGCTGGAAAGAGCTTTATGGAGTTTGATGAGGGGGATTTTGAGAAAATTTTGATGATGTAGAATAATCAGCCAGTTAGCAGGTATGTCTCAGCCCTGATTAAGTATGCCGTTAAAGTCAAATTTTTCCGGCTCTGCCGGCAATTGGAAATCCAAGTCGCTCACTATTGGCTTGTAGTCAATTGCAATTTCTGTGTAGCTGTAGTCTTCCCCGCCAGAAGCAAGGTAGAACAATACCCCATCTTTGGTATAGCATTGCTCAGTTTCGCTGAAATCCTTCCCTTTTGTTGGCACTATCTTAAAGCAGACAGTGCTTCGCCCTAGTATTGCCCTTGAAGGCATTGGCTTAACTACAAAGTCTATGTCAAAATTTTCACTTTTAATTTCTTCACTTATATCGGCTTCTTTCGTATCCTGCTGAGGGGTATCAAAGCTAAAGCACTGCCAATTGCTGTCCTGATTTGAGCATAGATAAAATTTATTTTCAATAACATAATACCGCGATTCAAAGGCTTGGTCATCGCCATCCTGCATTCCATCGACTCGCAGATTATCATCTTTAAAATATTGCGAGATTTTTCCAGTGCTTATTTTATCCTTATCTTTGGTGGTAAGTTCATAAGAGACAAAGTATTGCTTTTTTGCATTCTGCACAATGTTTTTCAGGGTTGATGACCAAGCTTCGTCTTTGACAGTGCTTTTTCCAGAACCGACTGCACCATTATTTGATGGATTGTCTTGAATAGTATTCTTAGTCATAGTTTTGTCTTGGTCAGCACAGCCAAACAACATAAGAATCACTATAATAAAAAATACAAAATATTTAGTTTGAACCATCTAAACAACCCCTTAACTTATATTATTTAATCTTTTCGTTTTTGCTTTAGAAATTTGAGTAAGGCAAATAATCAAACCGCAATATATTTAAACATGTGTACAAGAGCAAGTAAATCCGCCATGGATATAAAAATCAAACATAACAAGCGTTGGATGTTTACTCTGATTTTTATAATTATTTTATCATTTGGTTGCACTAGAGAAAATCTTGCTTCATCTAGACAACAAGTAGTCACAAGCCAAGAACAGAGTTTTACACTTAAAACAGGGGTTTATTCATTGGAGGGCTATAATGCTGGAAGTGGAAGTGTAGATTATAAAGGCACAGTTACTATTGATAAAAAAGGGGAAGTTTATGGGATTGAGTGGAGAATTGAGCCTTTGCAGACACAGATTGGAGTAGGCATACTTTCTGATTCTATACTTAGCGTAGGTTATCTCGATGCATCCGGACAAGACCTAGGCGTCGTATCATATAGATTACTTGGAGAAGGTAAACTAGATGGCAAATGGGCGTCCATTGAAGGGCGTCAAACTGGGCGGGAAGTTCTTACTTGGAAAAGCGAATAAAATCCACAACCTTTTTAAACATCCTTAGTATCCCATTCATTACCTGTGATTGATGAAGCTATTATAATTTAATAGCCGAGTGAGGTAAGCAAATTCTATTTGACTTATCCCCAATTATAGAAGGAGGACGATTAAAATGGTTTTTGAAGCGCCAAAGGAATTGGTTGACAAGGTTTATGAAGCCATAGAGGTAGCCAAGGCTACAGGCAAGATAAGAAAAGGCACAAACGAAGCCACAAAAGTAATTGAGAAAGGGCAGGCAAAGCTTGTTGCAATAGCAAAGGACGTAAACCCGCCCGAGATTACAATGCACATTCCGCTGCTTGCAGAGGAAAAGGGAGTTCCGTGCATCCAGGTTCCAAGCAAGGAAGAGCTTGGCGCTGCCGCAGGAGTTGACGTGCCGACGGGAAGCGTTGCAATAGTGCAGGAAGGCGAGGCAAAGCAGCTTATAAAGGAAATAACCGACAGGATGAAAAAGTAAAATGGATAAGGACGAGACAAAGCACCTCAAGGAAGACAAGGGGCAGGTAAAGAAAAAACCCCAGAGGCAGCCGCAGGAAGAGCAGGCTAAAGGATCTGTCAATTTCACTCCTGCAACTCCCGCAAGAGTCGAGGAGGTAATCGGAAGGACAGGCGCAAGGGGCGAGGCAATACAGATCAGGTGCAGGATTTTGGACGGAAGGGACAAGAACAAGATTTTGAGAAGGAACGTCAAAGGCCCTATACAGATTGGCGACATATTGATGCTGCGCGAGACTGAATTTGAGGCTGGGCAACTGACAAAAGGAGGAAGAGGCTCAGGATAAAAACAATATGTCAAAAACACTCCGCACTAAAGTGCAGAGCGTGTTTTTGAGCACCATCGAAAATCGTGGCTTACCCTGAGCTTAAGCACAAGGGATTGCGCCTTACGATTTTCGAGGTTTTAATTGAAATATTATAAATCAAATGGCAAAATGCACTTTTTGCGGAAACAATATTGAAAGGGGCACAGGGAAGATTTACGTGCAGAAAGACGCAAAGATTTTATACTTCTGCTCATCAAAGTGCGAGAAGAACCACATAAAGCTTGGAAGGAAGTTCCTTGAAACAAAATGGAGCAGGAAGTTCAAGCGTGAGAAGCAGGAGGCAGCAGCAGAATGATTGAAAGAAGCCTTGTGATAGTAAAGCCTGACGGGGTTGAAAGGGGGCTTGTAGGGGAAATCCTGAGGAGATTTGAGAATACTGGATTAAAGATAGTGGGAATGAAAATGGTGTGGATTGACAGCAAGTTTGCCGAAGAGCACTACAAGGCACACAAATCAAAGCCGTTCTTCAGGGAGCTTGTGGAGTTCATCACAGAAGGGCCTGTCGTGGCTTTTGCAGTCGAAGGAGTGCATGCTGTTGAAAATGCAAGAAGGCTGGTTGGCTCGACTTCTCCCCATGAGGCAGCGCCTGGCACTATAAGAGGAGACTTTGCGCATTTGAGCATGGCTTATGCCTCCAAGAAAGGATTGGGAGGTAAAAATCTCATTCATGCATCAGGCAGCAAAAAAGAGGCTGACGACGAGATTAAGCTTTGGTTTAAGAAAGGCGAGCTTCATTCTTACACTACAGTTCATGAGAAGCATGTGTTTTGAGGGATAATTACTAGAATACTTGATGGGTTTTTTTCAACTCTTGTACTAAATTGTGGCATTTTTTAGAAACAGGATGAAATATCCCAAAAGGACCAATAAAATCTGGACCATAACACGCATGCATATCCATATCTGTCATAAAATAGAGTACTGATTTGTCATATCTATGACTAACTAAAAGTTCTTTATCATATCTTTCTTTATCAAAGGTACCATCTTTCACAGCCCTCATTACGCCATCCGCACCCTGGCCACCACTACCAAAAAAACTTCTAAAATAAGGTGTTGCCTTGTCGACAACTCGTTCATATTCTCGGTGTAATAAAAACATGGTTCGTACCCATTGCTCTACATCCGTTTCTGATAAACTCTGAATTTCTAATAGGTCTCGAACTTGATTAAATTTTTTTTCATACTGGTCTTTAAGCCTTATGTTTTCAGGTGTTTGGTCTAACTTTGCCATTTTAGCATAAATATTTTTAGGAAATTGTAAAAGAAAATATTTTGTTAGAGCAATAAATTGTTGTCTAACTATAGGAGGCATCCTTACTAAGACATCTGAATGAAATAAGTCCATAAATGCTAGATACTGTGGGAGTTCACTATCTTGGATAACCAAATCCATTGTTTCTGCTGTCAACCTGTGCAAACCTTCTGGAGTTGGTGGCATACTTTCTCTATCTCTTAAAACCAGTAGGTCATCAAGTGCAGATATTGGGTAGCGTCTTCTAAACTCATCCTTATGTTGTAATATTATGTCAATTAGTCTATTCATGATATTATACATGAGAGCTGTGGAGTATATAAACCTTTTGATTTTTATCACTAATTAAAAGTAACATTTAACCAAAACATTTATATATAAGTTAATATCTATTAGTTATTAGTTAATAATTATTAGTGATTAACATGTCAAAAATGATGCAAGAACCGAAATTGGAGCATTCACCCACTTTAAACACAGTTTTAATGGTAGAAGATACTTTAAAAAACATGGAAGGCAGCATAATAACAATTGCAGAGCTTAAAAGAAAACTTCCAAAACAAGTAAATCATAATACTTTAAAGCTGATTCTTGAATACTTGGAAAAAAGCAATAAAATAGCAGTAACTCTTAAAGGGATTACTTGGATACACAATACAAATCAAAACCTTAGAGAAGCGATAAGAAAAGGGCTTGAGTTATGAAAAGGGTTAGGGTAATTTTTTCTCCAGAAGCAGAAGAAGTTTACAAATACCTCACTAAGCAAGCCCCTTCCTCAAAAACCGAAAGCATGATTCTTAATGCCGTCAATAAGAAAATTGAGCTAATTAAATTAAACATCCATTATGGAAATCCTGTAGCCAAAAATTTGATTCCTAAAGAATATAGAATCAAGTATGGTGTTACAAACTTGTTCAGAATTGAGCTTCCCCAATTCTGGCGCATGCTTTATACACTTACAAATGGAGATACAGAAATAGAAATAATTGCTTTTGTACTTGATGTTATAGACCACAAAACCTATGATAAAAAGTTTGGTTATAAAGGAATATAGATTTATTTCCTAAACCTTTAAAAACCTCCTCAAAATCCATTGATTTATATTCTAAAATATATTACCTAAACTAAAATGGCAGAGCGAATGGCTGATGCGGTTGCAAGGATTACAAAGAATCCTAAGTTTATAAGGAATATATGCACCTCTGCGCATATACATCACGGCAAGACAGCCTTCACAGACAATCTTCTTGCAGCAGCAGGGCACATGGCTTCAAAATATGCAGGAGACTTAGAGGAGGGCATGGCGACATGGCAGCACAAGGACGAGCAGGAGCGATTAATGACTGTTGATGCAGCAAACGTTTCAATGATTCACGAATTTCAAGGCAATGAATTTCTTATCAATCTTATTGACACCCCTGGGCACGTTGACTTTGGAGGCAATGTCACAAGGGCAATGCGCGCAGTTGACGGGACTGTTGTATTGATATGCGCTGTCGAGGGCATAATGCCGCAGACAGAAACTGTTGTGAAGCAGGCATTAAGGGAAAGGGTAAAACCAGTCTTGTTCATCAACAAGGTTGACAGGCTGGTCAAGGAGCTGCATTTGACGCCTGAAAAGATACAGGAAAGGTTTGTCAAGCTTATAGGCAACTTCAACAAATTGATTGAGGACATTGCAGAGCCCGAGTACAAGCAGAAGTGGAAAGTCAGCATCATGGACGGCAGCGTGGCATTCGGCTCGGCAAGGGAAAACTGGGCTTTGTCATTCGCGTTCATGCAGAAAAAGAACATTTCCTTCAAGGATATCCTAAGGATTTACGAGATGAGTGAGGAAGAGAGAAAGGAATGGGTATGGGGCAATGCGCCTCTGCATGAAGTCATCCTCGACATGGTGATAAAGCACCATCCCGACCCTGTCACAGCGCAGAAATACAGAATCCCGAAAATATGGAAAGGGGACTTGGAAAGTGAGTTCGGAAAGGACTTGCTGAACTGCAATCCGGAAGGAAAGATAGCGTTTGTGATTACAAGGATTGTTGTTGATCCAAGGTCTGGAAAAGACATTTCTGCCGGAAGGCTGTTTTCAGGCACCTTAAGAGGCGGAACAGAAGTGTACCTGAACAATGCAAAGCAGCACCAAAGAATTCAGAACCTTTACATCTACAACGGCATAAAGCCCGAGCTTATTGAAAGCATACCCGCAGGCAATGTATGCGCCATTTCAGGAGTTCTTGGAAATGCAGGGGAAACTGTAACAATAGATGAAGAGCAGGCATTTGAAGAGCTTAAGCACATTTTTGAGCCCGTCATTACAAAGGCAATCGAGCCGAAAAAGCCCTCTGATTTGCCAAAGCTGATTGAAGTGCTGAGAAAGGTTGGAAGGGAAGACCCTTCAATTGTAATTGAGATAAATGAAGAAACTGGAGAAAACCTTATTTCAGGCATGGGCGAGCTTCACCTTGAGATTATTGAAAACAGGATAATAACCGAGAAAAATGTCGAGGTTAAGACATCCCCGCCCATTGTTGTTTTCAGGGAATGTGTTACAAAATTGTCGCAGGAGGTTGAAGGTAAAACTCCCAATAAGCACAACAAGTTTTATTTTATTGTCGAGCCGTTAGCTCCTGAAATTTACAGGCTGGTTAAGGAAGGCATCATTCCTGAAGGCAGGATAAAAAAGAAGAACCTTGAGATAAGACAGGCATTTATTGATGCCGGTATGGAATCAAAAGAAGCAGAGCAGGTAAAGAATATTTACAATGGCAATATTTTCCTTGACAAGACAAGAGGGCAGGTTCATCTTGGCGAAGTGCTTGAAATGATTTTTGACATGTTTGAGGAGGTTATGAGAAAAGGCCCTCTAGTCAGGGAGCCGTGCACAGGCGTCAAGGTAAATTTAAATGATATGACTCTGCATGAAGATGCGATTCATCGGGGACCTGCACAAGTGTACCCTGCGATAAGGGAAGGAATAAGGGGGGCTATGTTAACAGCAAGCCCGATAATACTTGAGCCTATGCAGGTCATGCTTATAGAAGCCCCGAATGAATACCTTGGGAGCCTGACAAAGCTTGTCAACAGCATGAGGGGGCAGTTGCTTGACGTGACGCAGGAGGGAGTTTTGGTTTTTATAAAGGCAAAGCTGCCTGTCATGAACATGCTCGGCTGGAGCTCTGAGCTGAGAAGTGCTACAGAAGGACGAGGAGTTTCCTCGCTAGTGGACCAGAGCTTTGAGAGACTGCCTTCAGAACTGCAGGCAAAAGTCGTGCAGGACATCAAGAACAGAAAAGGGCTGACTGATGCGATGGTTGGGGTTTAGAGAGATTTTTTCTTTGATTTAGGTCTATTAAGTAATTCTCCCTCCATTTTTAAAATTGTTAACTCTGTTAATC
>JAGVXS010000035.1 GCA_018303685.1 Candidatus Woesearchaeota archaeon | reverse complement strand
TGCAAGCACCATTTTCTCACACTTCTCTTTTCGGAGTATAAATAGTTTTGTAATAACTGCAGTGTGCGCTTATCGGGCATTTGCTGCATAACGGGCTTTTTTTGCATATGTTTTTTCCCAATTCCACAAGCAGTGCATGGCACTCATTAAATAACTTTTCGCTGTTTGGGAGGCTTTGCATGAATAATTTTTGAATTTCCTCATATTTACTTTCCTTATAGCCTATCCTGTTTATTATCCTTTTGGTGTAGGCATCAATGACAAATATTGGCTTTTTAGCAGCATATAAAATGATAGAATCTGCAGTTTCGGGACCGATGCCATTGACTGACACTAATTCGCTCCTTAATTCATTTATATCTTTTTTAAACAATGAATTCAGCTTTCCGCCGTAATTCTCCGATAAAAACATGCAGAAGTTCTTGAGTTTCTTGGCTTTTTGGTTGTGGTAGCCTGACGATTTTATTATTTTGGCTAATTTTTCATTTTTGATTTTTATGATTTTTTTAATATCGATTAAATTGTTCTTGTTCAGTTCAATAATGGCTTTTTCAACGTTCTTCCATGAAGTGTTTTGGGTTAGAATTGCGCCAAAGCAAACTTCAAGCTGCTGCTTTTCGTTCTTAGGGCCTCCTGAGTATTCCGGATGAAGCTTGCCTTCTGCTGTTACAGGCCACCAGTGCTGGGGGCCGAAAGAAGAATATAATTCATTATATATCTCTTGAATCATGCATTAAAAGTTATGCCAAATTATAAAAATCTAACTGTTGTGCAGAGTAGGGAACTATCCTTGCAATTAGTACTCCTGTGGATTTCCTTTGAGAGATATCAAGGGTGAAATCCCCTTTTATTTCATCTTTAATTGATATTTTTCTTACCCTATCCCTAATGCCTTCATGAATATGCCGTTTTTGCCTTATTTCTTTTGGCTGCTCCGAGCCGTCATGCCCAGGCTCAGGCTGTAATTTTTCAGGTATTCCGTGGGTTCTGATAAATCCAATGAGATCTATATCATTGCCTTTCGGATTGAAGTATGCTACAGGCGCCCCATATAGTTCTGCAACTTTTTGCTCAAATTCTGTGAGGTTTTTTTGGTTTTTGTAATACTTATTTTTCCCGTGAACAAGGTAAACAGCTTGCCTGAGAAGCTTGCCATCATAGTTACCAGCACTTCTTAACATAATTAAGCCATTTGCAGTACGCACCCTACTATTGTTTTTTACCTCTTCAGTGTAATCATCTGCAGGTATTAATGGTACGTGAGTTGTCTTTAACAATATATCAATTCCATTTTTTTTAATAAGAAAGTTGCCGCCTTGCTGTTGAACATTATCTACAGCAGTTAGGTTTTTTTGAAGAAAATTAAACATTAATTCAATTGCTTCAGAATCGGATAGTATTTTATTTTTCATTTGGTTACCCAAATCCCGGTTAGGTTACTATTCTTTTAATATTACCCCTATAAACTTCCCTCATAATATTGCCAATTTCATTTATGTAGCAGTCTATTCCATCAAAGCTTGGCTCTGCCGCCAGTCGTCTTTCCATTGCATGAGGAAACTCCTTTGTTGAATGGTGCACATTACGATATGGTATACTGGCACTTCTTAAAAATATCTCTTTGCTTTCTTTTGGCAGTTGCCTTAGCCTATCTTCTACGGGTGTTTCACGCAGATTACGATGTTTGTTATAAAATACCCTAAACCCATGGCATATCCCGCGAGCTTCTTCAGTTGCATCGCTGACAAACTTCCCAATTTCGCTTGGATTTAAGCTTTTAAGATATCTCAACCCCTTGTCACCATCCATCTTCAAATGTCCTACCTTATGATAAGTAGATATTGCTTCGGAAGGATGCATTCTGCTTAACATTTCATGCGTCAGTCCAAATGCGCCATTTAAAGACTCCATGTTGTATATGCCAATAATAGCTTTTTCCAAGAAATAAAAATTATCACGCATTATTTGCTGTGAATAGTTGGGTGTGCTTGCAAAACTCCTTAAATTAGTCTCACTTAATCCATAACAATCAAGCAAATTTAGAATTTGTTTTTGTTGAGCTAGTTTTGGTCCTAAATTCAGCTTTCCCTCAATTCCCGATTTTGGTTTAGGCTCTGCTAATTGTCTAAACAAGTCAGGTGTCTCATCGTCCACTTGTCTGCCCTTTCTGCCCTGTATTACATGAAGAGGTGCTCTGCTTTTCATAAGCTAGTAAATCAAAATACCCTTTATAAACCTTTCGATTTTTGTAACTAGAAAGTGATGAAATTATTTACTATGGTGTTTTTTGATTATATCATAATCATAAGTGCTTTTTAAAGACAGAACAAGCCGGTCTAAGCCTAGATTACCTTGCCCCTCCAAAGCTCTCATTACTGTTATTAAATCATGAAGAAATCTCTCAAATGAAACTTTATAGGTTCTTGCTATATTATATTGTTCATACAAAGCTTGAAATTCTTCTCTACGATATGGCATATATGACATCTTAAGAAATCAACACCGCATTTATTATTCCATCCTGCCCGGGCCTTGATGTTATCCTTGCCTTTCCAAGCTCTGTGTCAATCACAGAGCCTTTTGTCATGATGTTTCTCCTAATGAAATGCCTGTTTGCAGGGTTGTCTGTTATTGTCTTGATTTTAATCTGCCTGAACGACTTAGACTTCGGGTCGTAAAGGTTTGCAGTATCTGCCCTCAGCATCCTGAGCTTCCTGTTTGCACCCATCACTCTCAAAACAAGCACCCTCTTCTTGCCAAGCTTCGTGAATGAAGGCTCCCTGCCAAGCTCATGCTGCCTTTTCTTGCGGTAATCAATGTACCTTCCGCCTGTAGCCTTTCTCCTTGCCCTTGATTGTGAAATTGCCATAAGAAAAGGGTAAATTTCGATGGTTTAAATAGGTTTCGGGAAAATTCAGTTTTCCCGAGACATCTGAAAATTGAAGATTTTCTATAGGTTTCTAAATACTTGCATTCTCTGGTGTTTTGACAATTCTGCTAAGCGCTACGCCCCTAAATGCATCTCTTACTCTCTCCTCGAGCAAGCCTTTAAATCCCTTTTCAGGGTCTATTGTAACCAATTCACCCGTAGGAACATGAATGTATCGATTTTCTCGAATGTGAAGATATAATTCTTCCGGAGCAATATGGACTACAAGAATTTCTTTGATGTTCCTGCAATTGGCATAATATTCCAGAGCAGAATTCTCAATCAGATGCTCATAATTGTCATCAGGGTCTCCTTTTTTATCAGTACCTCTCCTTGATATTTTTCCAGACAGCAAATCATCTACAGTCACAACTGAATGCCTTTTATTGCGCTCCTGATGGGTTAACCATCTTTTGTAATCTGTAGTAAACCCTCCAAGATTTGGATCAAAATCATAAACTCCATCTGTTCTTTTTATTATTATAACATATGTTTCTGGTGTGCCATACAGTTCTGCCATTGCCAATGTGCTGGTGTCAGAATCTTGAAGAGGAATTTGATCCCTTGCAAGAATATAATGCGGTGCAATTGGCATTAATATAGTCTTTCTTGCATTATCCTTGTGAACAAAATAAAAGTCTTCGCTTTGCAGAAATAAGCTTGATGACTCATCCATAAGGGAATGCACTAGCCTCAAATTCATGTCAAGTGCTTCTGCAATTAGCCTTGGAAGGTGCTTTTGCGCTTCTGGAAAAGTTGACATATGGCCCTTGACTTCATTACCAATTTGTCCCGCGCCGACTGTAATAATTATTTGCTGTCTTGGCTTGCCCTTGTAAGGAGAAGGCATCTTTTTTACCCTAAGCAACTCGTCTGTAACATATCTTAAATTTTGGCTTTTGGGATGTTGTTCCCTAAACTCAATTGCACTTCCTCCAGTTTTCACGACAGCAAGATTTCTGAGCGGTTCCTCTGGTTCATAAAAAATTTCACTTAAAGTATGCCTTAATTTTTGTATGTCCCCTGCATAATATCGCACTCCCCTTCTCATGGATTTCTCCAAATTATCCATGTTTATTTCTGTACCATAGATTAATTGCGGCAAGAATGGATCAATATTTTTTATATCCCTTATTTTCATTCCACCCATGTAATTGGAGATTTGGTGTGAAGCGTAAACAACCAAAGAGTAAAAAGGTGCCGGCCTTGAGGAAATTTCCCTTAATACCTGCCCCATATCATCCACTCTGGTTATTTCTGCCTTTTCCCCCATTGATATATCTATGGCTTTAGTTGCCGGAATAGACCAAGTTGGATAATTGTCATAAGACTTGCTAATATCCTTATTGCTTGACAGCCTTCCATCACAGACTAGAATCTTTAATTTTGCATTTCGATTTGGCCTAGACATTATATGGGAAGAAATTTAGTCTATTTATAAAAGTTACTACTTCAGAATAAAGAAATTTAATCCGCCGCCTGGCATAAAGCCAAGCGGCTGGAGGCTATAGGAAGCTTGAAGAATGCGCAACTAGTAGTGCGCTTTTGCCTTCGGCAGGCAGGAGCTCTTCACAGGGTATGCTGTTTTCTTTATTAACCGCTTCACATCTTTTGCTTTTCATTTTCATTGCCTCCGTTTACATGTATTTTGATTCCTCGCTTCGGCTGTTGAAATCCACTATAACCAGATTTTCAAGGAACTTCTCGCTTGGCGAGCTTGATTGTGTCTTTTGAGTCATTTTGGCAACCTCTTTGTGTTTAGGAGAAGATTAGTGCAAATTTTATATATTCTTTTTGTATATTATATATATTTAGAATATAGCATAATATTTAGAATATAGCATATCAAAATATTTATATAATGGTATACATTACCCATGATAATGAAGAGAAAGCTTGTCAAGCAGGGGCTCAGGGCTTTAACCGTAACAATACCATCCTCATGGATTGATAAGAATAATCTGCATGCCGGAGACGAAGTTGACCTGATTGAAGTTGATGACTCCTTGACATTGTCAACTGAAAAGAAGCAGCCCACAAAGGAGATAACTGTTGACGTGGGCGGGCTTTTGCCAAGGATGGCTGACAGGTTCATGGCAAGGTCTTACCAGAAAGGCTATGACAAGATAACAGTCAAATTTGACGATCCTGAATTGATGCTGGCTGTGAAAAACAAGGTTCCTGAACTGATGGGCTTTGAGATTTTAAACATAGGCAAAAGCGAGATAGAAGTGCAGGTTATATCGCAGCAGCTTGACCTTGACTTTGATGTAATCCTGAGGCGTGCATTCCTCATACTCATGGACATGGCAAAGACATGCCACGATGCGTGGAAATCCAATGACAAAAAGTCGCTTGAGAATATTTTTCATCAGGATTTTGACGTAAACAGGTTTTTGTATTTTTGCTTGAGGTATTTGAACAAAAGCCAGAAAGTAATGAACTTCGGAAGGTCCATACTTTATTACCTGATTGAAAGCCTTGAGGATTTAGGGGATGAGCTAAAGGAATTGGGCAGGCAGCTTGCAGGAATCAAGCCCGACAGGGATGTTTTGGATATTCTTGACAAGCTGAATGAAATGTTCAGGAACAGCTACGAGTTCTTTTATGCCCCGGACAAGAGCAAGGCTGTGAGGGCTTTCAAGCTGAGCAAGGAAATATCAGCTTTGATAGATGGAGCTCTTGCAGTGAAAAACAAGGACTTGACTAAGGCGCTGATGTCAATAGAATTATCAACAAGAATTGTGTATCACCTTACAACTATGAGGCTTGACACCCTTAAGGAATTAAGCGGGGACAAATAATAATTTGCATTTTATCGATAACTATATATTAAAGCATTCTTAAACCATTCTTTATGCAATTTATTGAAATAATCGGCGCGATTGTTCTGTTGCTTTTTGTATTGTTCATCGGCTATTTAATCGGCAAATACATGACCCAAAAAAAGCTTGAGGAAAAAATCCCTGAAATAAGGGAAGATGCAATCAAGCACTCAAGGGCTGTCCTGAGCGGGCAGTTCAGCGAGCAGATTGCGCCTTATCTGCCGGATTTCCCGTTCAAGCCGACAGAGGCAAGGTTCATCGGCAAGCCTATTGATTTCATTGTTTTCAGGGGAATGGATGACAAGAAAATCGATGAGGTTGTTTTTGTCGAGGTTAAAAGCGGGCAGGGCGCATTGAACAAAGTTGAAAAAACATTAAAGGAAGCAGTACAAAACAAAAAAGTTGAATGGCACGAGTATAAGGTGCCTGAGGAAATAACGAAAAACAAACAATAATTATAGAAAATGCTATGCATTTTCGGAGTTTCGGGAATTTTTATTCCCGCAACCTTTATAAATACCCCCAATTTCTTTCACATATTAATTCGAGGTGTTTTAATTTATGGAACCTGCAAGGCCATTGGACGCATTGAACAAGTCGCGGGATAAAAGAATTATTGTTGAGCTTAAAAACAACAAGCAGTACATAGGCAAGCTCAAGTCCTTTGACATCCACATCAACATTGTTATTGATGATGTCGAGGAAAGGGTCAATGGCGAAGTCACAAGAAAGTTCAACACAGTTTTCATTAGGGGCGACACGATAACTGTAATATCAACTGAATAGATTTCTAGGCAAAATGAAAGGAACGCCTTCAATGGGGGAGAAGTCCGGCAAGAAGAGCACGATTCACTGCAGAAGATGCGGCAAAAGGACATTCAACCTGCACAAGAAAGCATGCAGTTCCTGCGGGTTTGGCAAGAGCAAAAGATTAAGAAGCTATAACTGGCAGAAGAAGATAAGATAGGAACGTTTTTAAAGCGAGTTCTTACCTATTGCTTATGCGGAGGTGCCGGAGTGGCCAAACGGGATAGGGGGTTTCAATAATTCTTTTTATTGTACCCATCCAAGCTTAGGACCTATTGGCTTAGTGCCTACGCAGGTTCGAATCCTGTCCTCCGCATTTGTTATTTTTTAGTTGAGCCTGTACTTTCACCTAGCTTCAACATATCTATGTTCGTAAAAACTTTTACTTTTTTCTGTTCATTAAAATGAGGGTCATGCGCCCAAATACCATCAGCTTTGGCAGCAACAGCCGCAGCAAGTATAGGGACATCATCTGAATCGCTTATGTCATTCTTGCACTCGTCTATAAATTCCTTATAATCTGATTCTGGGACTATTTCAATATGCTCAAAAACCAAAGCCAAAAGAATGTCAAATTCTTCATCGTTAAGGTCTGCCTTAGATTTTAATTCGTCTTTATGCCTATTTATCTCAGTTATTGTATAGTCCGATGTTATAAATTCAAAATTCTTATTGAATAAAATGCTTCTTGTTGTGCTGTCTTTTACCAGGGCTGCAATTATTCTGTTGGTGTCTACAACAATCTTCATTTGACCAGTCCATGCCTTTTTGCTATCCCCTGCTTTATCTTATGCCCTATTCTCTCAGCATCTTCCTCTGTTAACTTGCTTTTGGCAAGAAGCTTGTCCATAAGCTCTAATTTTCTTGCATGGTCCCATAATGCCTGCCTTGCTATCTCGCTCCATTTTATTTCATTATGCTTTCTCATAATCTCATGTAAATCCTCTGGAACTGCTAATGTCATGTTGGTCATTTTAATCACCTAAGTAGATTAAGTAAGTTTACTTATTTAAATGTTTCGCTTTTGGAACGCACTTTAATAAATTTCATATAGTAAAAGGGTTGCCGCATTGGACTATAATATGGTAAGCCTGTCCTCCGCATAATTTAAATATAAGTTTTGATTACTCATCTTTATGTCAAGGAAAAAAGACAAGCCGAAAAAGATAAGCGCCAAAAAGGAGCGCTATTCGAAGTTCAGGAAGGAAAAACCTTCTTCAATGACATTTGCAATGCCCGACTTGTCGGAAGAGCAGGTTCAGCAGAGAAGGTTCGACCAGGAGAGAGTCGACGACTTCTGGCGCCACTACAGAAGGCCCCCACAAAGGTTTGTAAGCGAAAGAAAGGCAAAAAGCAAAAGATAGATTTTATTTGTAATAATGAAGAATAAAATCCTTTTTACAATTTTGCTAGTTTTTCTAACCTCCTGCTCTAATGTTAAATTTGGCATAAAGCCCGGAAATGAAGCTTTCGTTATCGGCAACAATTCAGAAACTGGCGTTCTTTTAACACATGGATTTGAAGCTTCTCCTCATGAGCTGAGGGAACTTGCCCAATACCTGGCAGCAAGGAACATAACAGTTTATGTTGTCAGATTGAAAGGGCATGGCACAGACATAAGGGAGCTTGACAAAACAAAATGGCAGAATTGGTACAATGACTATGAAAAAGGCTATGATGAACTTTCAAAAAAAACGAAAAAAGTTTTTGTAGGAGGGCATTCTCTTGGAGGATCTCTCGCTTTGCATCTTGCAGAGCAAAAAGATACTGCCGGTGTTATTTCGCTTGCCTCCCCTGTTGGCCTGAAAGACAAAAGAGCAGAATACGCATGGCTGATTAAGTATTTCAGGAAATATGAAGCAAGAAACTTAAGCGGCGAGGAAAAACTTTACAATTATGACAAATATTCCGCAGCTGCTGTCGGGCAGCTTGTTGATTTTATTGAGGTATACAGGAAAGATTTGCCAAAGATAACAGAGCCGATTCTGATAATCCAGCTGAGCGATGACACAAGGATAGACTCAAACAGCGCAAATTACATTCATACCAATGTCAAGTCGAGGGATAAAAGCATGGTTGTTATTTCTTCCGCAGGGCACAGCTTATTGGAAGAGCCTTTCAAGAACAGGGTTTATGAAGAGGTTTACGCCTTTATAAAACGAGTTTAAATATTAGAGTAAAAAATACCCCAGTATAGCATTTTGTATACGACAAATCAAAAGCTTTTTATACCGAATTAACCATAAAATTCATACGTGGGGGTGGATATATTGCCTATTTTTTCTGACAATGAGAAGCAGGACTTTATTACAGTAGAAGGCAATATCTACACCCACAAGCAGAT
>JAGVXS010000026.1 GCA_018303685.1 Candidatus Woesearchaeota archaeon | reverse complement strand
AAGGATGAGTCAGATTGCAGCAGAAAAACTTGCAGAAAGAGGATATACAAATGTTTATAATGTTGTTGGGGGCATTGTTGAATGGGTAAAAAAAGGATATGACAAATAATATCACATTTTATAATGGCATTAAAATGACCTTCATGCAAATCAGAGGAAATCAACTATTATATGGGTGCACAATTTGGTAAGCACCAGTGCAAAGATTGCGGTTATGTTGGGGTAACAGTAATAGAAGATGCGGATAAAAAACGAATTAAAAAAGGAAACAAGAGCTTTGGAAAAAAGCGGCAATAGAAAAAGTGCAATAATAGCATTATTAATAGCAACAGGAACAGCCGCTGTTCTTTACATAATATTCGGAGCAGTTACATCCATAATAAAAAATCCATTTTTTACAAGAATGACTCCTGTTGGATGGCTTGAGATGTCATCGCTTTTAATAACATCATTGCTTTTTGGGGCGTATATAGGACTTCTTTATTACGCAAAAGCAAGTGGCAAAGATAAGGTGTGCAATGCATCGGCTACAACAGGCGGAGTTTTTGGGTTTCTCACATTCGGCTGCTCTATATGCAACAAGATTTTAGTATTTCTATTTGGGGTTACTGGTATTCTCACTTACTTTGAACCATTAAGACCGTCGCTTGGAATTTTAAGCATTGGGTTACTAAGTTTTGCAATTTTCAAAAAAGCCAAAGGAATAGCAGCATGAATATAATAAAATGAAAAAAACCCATACAATCCTATTTTTTGTATTATTGTTTTCTATGCCAGTCTCTTTTGCGCAAACAGGCTTGCAAAAAATCACAGAATACAGCCAGCAGCAGGCTGTCTTCTATTTGCAAAACCTTTCTTTCTTTGTTGCATTTATCGGCGGCATGATTAGCGTACTGCTTCCATGCACTTTGGCGATTCTGCCAGCATTCTTTGCTTACACATTCAAGGAAAGGAAGGAAATCACAAAAATGACGCTTGTTTTTTTTGCAGGCTTTTCCATGATTTTTATTGTTCTCGGCATTTTTGCAGCTGCAATTGGTGAGACATTGACTTCAATCCAGATTTTGGAAACAAAAAACCTGATATTTATATCAGGCGCGCTTTTGATTGTTTTCGGCATAATGACAATCCTCGGCAAGGGCTTTTCTTTCATAAAAATAGACAAAAAGACAGGGCATGACATTGCAGGCATTTTCACATTCGGCATTTTATTTGGATTGGGATGGAGCGCATGCCTTGGCCCTGTGCTTGCAGGCATTTTGCTTATTGCATCAACTTTCCACAATTATTTTTACTCGGCTGCATTGCTGTTTTTTTACTCTCTTGGATTATTTGTGCCATTGTTTTTAATCTCTATACTGTTTGATAAGTACAACCTGACTCAGAAGGCATGGGTTAAGGGAAAAGAATTTGAAGTCAAAATATTCGGAAAAACATTTTTTATGCACACAACAAAAATTGTTGCGGGCATTTTGCTGATTGCCTCTGGCTTAACCTTTATAGTTTTCAACGGAACAAGCGTCATAAATAACCTTGACCCTTTAAGGACTTCAGTTTACGCCTACATTTTCGAAGACAGGCTGTTCAACATTCCATACATAAATCTTATTGGATTGGCTGCATTTGCATTGTTTGTAGCAGTTGTTGGATACTTCATATACAAAAGAGGCAAAGAACCCCCAAATAGCCCTTTATGAACGGAAATAAACCATTTTAAGCCTTTTTTTGCTTAAAAAAGCTTTTTAAATAACATGGTTTTTCAAATAAGATATATATAACAGGGTATCAATTCATATAAAAATGGCTCACGAAACCAATGACGACGCTTTTTTGGAGAAAGTCATATTGTTCCTGATTGTTGTGGTGGGGGCAGTCCTTGTCTTCAACCAGTTCCAGTTTGCAAAGCTTTTGCCGAACATTGCGATTAATGCTGTCTCATTTCTGCTGATACTTGCGCTGATAGGCTTGGTTGTATGGTTGTTCTTAAGCAAAGAGGAGCATGAGAAGCATCATCCGCATCATGAAGTCCATGAGCATGCCAAAAAAGAAAAAATGCCATTAAGCTTTCATGAAAAGCTGAGCTGGGGCTTTGTCAGCTTGATTGCAGTTTTAATCATTTTCAACCAGGTGCAGATTTCACAGGCATCGGCTCTTTTGAACTTTAAGGGCGGCGGCTTAACAGGCTTGACATTGAAAACATCATCGGCAAAAACCCCCCTTGCCCTGACAGGCGATCCTACACAGGATGCTTTGGCTGTTGTGATTCCAAGAGGCACTCCGTTCTATGGAGAAGCGCTCGGAGTTTCTTTTGACGATCCGATAAGAAGCCTTGAAATCATTGCGCAGCTTGATCCTTCATACGGAAGAAACAAAGTCCAGCTGTCGCAGGAGGAAAAAGAAAGGTACATAAAAATCGGTACAACTCCAACAATGGCGTGTGAATATTGCTGCGGCGCAACAACGCTTGTCTTCAAGGACGGAAGGCCTGCATGCGGCTGCAAGCACTCATGGGCAATGAGGGGCGTGGCAGCTTACCTAATCAAAAACTACCCTGACTTGAGCGACGAGGAGATAATGAAGGAAATTGCAAAATGGAAAGGCTTGTTTTTTCCGAAGCAGATGATACAAAGGTATGTGCAGGAAACCCAGACAGGGCAGTACACTCCCGACATTGCAGCATTGCTTCTCGATGTTGACGAGGAAAAGCTTAAGGATATGAAGGCAGCAGTTGCATCATCAGGCAGCGCTCAAAGCTCAAATGATGTTCAGGCGAGCATAAGCGACCTGCCCTCAATGGTAGGCGGCTGTTGAAATAAAAAAAAATTTATTAAAACATTAAAGCAAAAAACAATCCAAATCCAGCGTAAAACAAAGTTTTACTGGGCTTTGGAATTTCATGTAAGAAATTCCAAAACTTTATAAATGGTTAATCAACACAAGGAGGTATCAAAAATGAACAGGAATGTTATAATTGTGGTTGTGCTTGTTGTTTTGGTGCTGCTGACAGCAGTGCAGGCAATACAGCTTAACAGCCTTAAGACAAGCATAGCAACAGGCAAGGTAAGTGTTGGAAGCTCACCTTCCCAGAGTTCCGGAAGTCTTCCGTCAAACTTGAATGACCTGCCTTCAATGGTAGGTGGATGTTGAACATTTTAACGGGTGGTAAAAAATGAACATAAAAACAGCCATATTGGCAGTGTTAGTGGTTAGTGTTTTTTTGGTTGGCTGCGGCAAGCAATATGACACAGCAGGCTATGCAACCTACAACCAGCAAGGGCAGCAGCAGGGGCAGTATGTCGGCGGCGGCTGCGGAGTAGCTCCACAGGCAGATTACAATGATGTGTCTGTAGATGAATTAGACTCGGCAGATTCTGCATTGTAAGCTTAATTTAAAATGGAGCTGACAAAGAGGGAAAAGCGAAAGCTCAGGCTTGAGAAGCTTAGGCAGCAGAGCCACGAAGCTCAAAAAGAATACGAGCATGAAATTGAGCAGCAAAAGCAGATGCAGGAGCATCATGCCAAATCGCCAAAATCAAGGTATTACACTATTTTAGCTGCAATAGTTGCAGTTGCAATTGCCATAGCCGGCTATTCTGTATATTCTGCCGGCAAGCCCGGGCCTTACGATGATTTTGCAAAATGCCTTAGCGGGAAAGGCGCTGTAATGTACGGCGCAATGGGCTGGTGCAAATACACCCAGGCCCAAAAAGGAATGTTTGGGAAGTCATTCAAATACGTAAACTATCATGAGTACCAGGATTTGCCGGGCATAAAGAAGACTCCAACATGGGTTATAAACGGCGCATGGCATGAAAATGTGCAGTCATTTGACAGGCTGTCTGCATTGACAGGCTGCAAGCTGTAAAGTTATGAGGTTTTATGGATCCTGAAAAAAAAGAGGCAATGAATTTTCTTAAAAGGCTTAAGTTATCTGACATTTTCATAGGCTTGACTATTCTGCTCGGTATTATAATGATAATTAACCTGCTCCTCACGTTCGGCTTGAACAGGGAGCTTAAAAAAAGCACCGAAGCAATCAGGGAAATGTCAAAGCCTGCAAAAATAGCACTTACATCAATAATAAACCCCAAATGCCCTGACTGCTTTGATGTATCGGCAATAATAAGTAGCATAAAGGGCTCCAATGCCAACATAACAAAAGAGTCAGTGCTTGAATTTAATTCAGCAGCGGGCAGGGAGATTATAAAGAAGTATGGGCTGGAGAAAATACCTGCTGTTGTTGTGACAGGTGAAATTGACAAGGTTAATGTAAATGGCTTGCGAAAGGCTCAAGACGCTTTATTGCTTGCAGGGGCAGATGTTCCTTACACAAACGTGCTCACCGGAAAGATAGAAGGCAGGGTCACTTTGTACCATTTGAAAGATGCTTCATGCGAAAAATGCAATGACATGAGCTTTCTGGCAGGCCAGATAAAAAGGGCAGGAGTCAGAATCTACGAAGAAAAAATAATTGATGTTGGCAGCAATGAGGGCCAAGAAATAATAAGCAAGTATAAAATTGATTTTGTACCTTCAATTATATTATCAAAAGAAGCCTCTGCCTATCAGGTCATGCAGCAGGCATGGCCCCAGATAGGAAGCGTAGAATCTGACGGCTCCTATGTTTTAAGAATGGTCAGCCCGCCTTACATCAACATGACTACCGGCAAGCTGAGGGGCGTTGTGGACATAACCTATTTGGCTGACAAAACCTGCACGGAATGCTACAATGTAAGCCAGCATAAGCTGATACTTGCAAATCCACAAGGGTTTGCCATGAGGCTTGAGAAAGAAGAAGCGTATGACATAAGTGATGCAAAAGGAAAAGAGCTTATTGCAAAGTACAACATAACCAAAGTCCCGACTATCATATTGTCAGAGGAAATCAAGGCTTATCCTTCCAGCACAGCGCTTAACCAGTTTTTCTCTGCAGAAAAGGACGGCTCATACGTGTTCAGGAAAATGGATGATGTCGGCACTTACAGGGACCTGGCATTAAACCAGGTTGTCAAGCCTGTTGAATCAAGCCAGGATGGGCAGCCATGACAAGAAAAGGCATGTTTTTTTATGCTGTCATTCTGGTTTTAATAATATTGCTTCTTTGGCAGTGGGTTTCAAAAGGCTCTTTGATGCAGCAGATTCATGAAATGCAGATGGATAACAATGATTTGCATTTATTAAGCAGCATAGGCCCATTAAGGTCAACCCACATACATGCTGATGTAAAGGTTTACATAAACGGCAATGCAATTGGCTTCTCCCAGAAGAAATACCAGCTTGCATCACGCTTTATCCATTTTGAGGAGGGCATTGGCGATGTTGTGCATGTCCATGCAACAGGCATGACAATAGGGCATTTGCTTAAGTCGCTGAAAGGCGGCATGAACAATAACTGTATTGTTCTTGACGGGAATAATTACTGCAGCGATAACAGCGGCAAATTAAGGTTTTATGTCAATAGGCAGCCAAACAGCGAGTTTGACAATTATGTTTTCAAGGATTTGGATAAGGTATTGATTTCTTACGGCAATGAGGACGATTCAGCGATACAAAAGCAGATTGATTCTGTGACAAATCTGGCTGCGAGGTATAGTGCAGAGGGGTGAGTTTGCATTTATTTGCCATTTAATCCTTCAAATTCTTTTAAAGGAGCAATTGAATATTTTCCTTGGGCGTCCCTTCTCACAAGTCCAGCTTTACGAATGCCCTTATCATCAACAAATATTCTTGTTGCCTTTTTCCCACTGTCAATCCTTTCATTGATTAAATCAGTTGCATAACTAATAGTGGCATAGACTCTTTCAGGGTCCATCGCTGTTGTTGTCGGTTGATTCATTCCAACAGATTCACATAATCTATAGACTTTATGATTCTCTGGAACTTTATAATTTAATTTTTCAGCTACTCTTGGCAAGAAATATCCTGCAGTAATCGGCTTATCTCCTGATGGCCTCACGCAGGAATATGCAGGATGTGATGGCATATCAGCAGCTAAACTTCCAGGCATAAATCTAAGCATGTTAAAATTAAGAAAATCTGGCTCGCAAACTTCTAATCCAAACTTTATGGAGGCAATATCGTCTTCAAAAGTAGTAGGCTCATAGCCAATAATTTTTCCATCTTTTAATTTAGCTTTTGGCAGTCCAAGAATAGTAAAATAACTGCTTGGCAAACCAACTTCTCGCATGCTTTTAAAAACTTCTTTGACTCTTTCAGGATATTGTCGTGCTTGTCTTATTTGGTTTTCCAATGAGCCGTTAAATTTTCCAATAGCTACTGCTACTTCTGGCATTGTATGCTCTACACCAAAATACATGTATACACATCTGTTATCAACAAAATGTCTCATTAAATCTAGATTTATTCTGTCTATTCTTGTATTTGAACCCCATACAAAGCCTTCTTCTTTTAGAATTCTTGCCTCTAATCTTGCAGCTTTTTCATTAACTGTAAATGTGTCGACATCCAAATAAACAGCTTCAAATCCTTTGCTTTTTAGATCTCTTAACTGTTTCCTTAAAGATTCCTCACTTAATCTAGTTACAGTATTTTCTTCCGTGCTTTTATTGCAATAACCACAAACCCAAGGACAGCCACGTTGGGTGTAAATATGTACTGTCTTAAGCTGTCTGCCATCAGCCGCAGTAAAAATATCTATATCGTGGACTTCTTGGACATAATTAAATCCAAAGTTTTGGTCTATGTTTGAAAATGTGGGATTTTTTACTCGAGGTGCACTCGAGTGATAAAATTTTCCAGAATCATCAAGGTAGCACATACCTTCCAGTTTTGGCATATCTCTTTTGAATATCCCTTTTGCAAGAGAATCAGCTATCTTAACAATTGCTTCTTCTCCTTCACCATTAAAATATGCTGTAACCCATGGAGTCTCTCTAGCAACGTCCTCAATGCTCTTAGAGGCATAGCCTCCAACTATAATTGGCACATCTTTCCTTATGTTTTTTAAATGCTCATAAATTCTTCTTGTACTTACATCAATTTCTGGCAACTGTTGTGTCATTGCACCAGCAAAAGCAACAAAATCTGCATTATTTGCTTCTCTCAAAACATCCTCTATGTTTAAATCAGGTCTTTCCATATCAAGTTGAAGAACATTCGTGTAGCCTGCATTATGCAAAGCTGATGCCAACACAGGTAATGCTTTGTTTGCTCCGTTAAAACTTCTGTACTTTAGCCTTTCTCCGACAAACAATATTTTTAGATTTGTCATAACTATTTAGTAGTATCTATATATAAAAAATTAACTATATAAATATTTTACTTTTATAGAAAAATTTAAATATAAATAGGTAAAAGTAAAATAGATGACTAACAAAACATTCACGCTTGACGAGTACGACAAAAAGCTTCTTTACGAGTTAGACAAGGACTCAAGCATAAATTTGTCAAAATTGGCTAAAATCATTGGCAGATCAAAGCAGTTCACATTATTCAGGCTAAAGAGATTTGAGGAAGAAGGCGTAATAACCAGCTACAATGCAATTGTAGATATGGCTAAGCTTGGTTTTTTTACATTTAGAATTTATATCAAGTTCCAGCAGATGACTAATGAAGAGCTAAACATCCTTGTTGATTACCTGAAGTCAAAAGAAAACATATGGACAATAGCAGTGCTACATGGAAAATGGGATTTGGCCTTTTTTATAGGCACAAACAAGATTGATGATGTCCATAAAATTTGGGACGACTTTTTGTCAAAGTATAAAAAAAATGTGGAGAGCTATAACTTTACATTATATTCGCCGATTTATAACTTTAACAGAACATTCTTTTTGGACAAGCAAAAAGAGATAACAACAAGAGTTTACGGGGAAAGCAGGCACGAAGATATTGATGATACAGACTGGGAAATAATCAAGACTTATGCCCCGAATGTAAGGCAGTCAATATTGGAATTGAGCAGAAAACTTCAATTATCTCCAGAGACCATTAGAAACAGAATTAATGATTTGGAGAAAAGGCAGATAATCTGTGGTTACAAAATTGGCAAAACAATTGGAGGCGCGGATTTTGAAATAGAACTAATAGTTAAGGATTTGAATGAACTATTGGAAATCGTTGAAGACATAAAAACCAAATTCAAGGATATTGTCAACAATACAAGTTACTTTAGCTATTCAACTTA
This sequence comes from Candidatus Woesearchaeota archaeon, assembly GCA_018303685.1. Classification (GTDB taxonomy): domain Archaea; phylum Nanobdellota; class Nanobdellia; order Woesearchaeales; family GW2011-AR4. Next base: position 9,073 of record JAGVXS010000026.1, on the reverse strand, counting down.
TCATTTATTGCAGTATATTCCTGATTAGGGAAATAAAACCAAAAACCACAAACTTTAAATACTCCCTATATAATGCAAAATATATTCTGAAATAGATATATGGGGGTTGTATTGATGGCTAACAAGGAGATATTCAACGTTTTTTTTAGGGAGAAGCCAGCCATGATGCTGGTTGAGCTTAAAAACGCCAAAGGCGAGATTTATGCTTCTTCAATTGCAAAGCAGGTTGACTGCACTTATTCTCATGTCGTCAAGATTCTGCAGGAGATGCAGAAAGCAGGCTTGATAAACTTTGAAAAGCAGGGCAGACTGAAGCTTCTTACATTGACAAAGACAGGGCAGGAAGTAGCCGACAAGATTGACGGGATAAGGATGGTATTGTAATAATATACAAATTGCCTAAATGACGGCAAAAGCGAGGGAAAATTATTTATATATCTTAATCTAAATCAGTTAATATGGAAACTATAACAATTCCAAAAGAAGAATACGAGTACTTAAAGCGATTAGAAGCTATTGCGCAAGATGAATTACTCTTAAGCATAAAGCGTGGTTTAGAGGATGCTTCAAAAGGCAGATTAAGAGAGCGCTAGAGGTTTTTTCTGATTAGTTCTTTATAATAATCCAATTGGCTTTTTATATTGTCGATTGTATCTTGCTGGGCTTTCTTATTGCTGATTGTAACTAATAAAACTGTGTCAACATCTTCATAAATCAGAAAATACAGACGATATTTACCCATCTTCTTTTCCCTGAAGAAAGGATAACCTAATGGCTTGCCAGTATTAGGATTTAGCTTCAGTTCTTCGATAAACCCTTTGATTTGTTCCTGATAATCTTTTGGAAGAAGCCTTTCCCACGTATCAAACTCTTTTGTCGATAAAACACGCGTCATACAGGAAGAATTGTTTATCTTGGATATAAAGTTTTTGCCAAAAGTTTGTATAATCCAATGAATTAAGCAAAGCTGAGAAGAGAAACCCCATTTTCGAGTGTAGAATTCGTTAGGGCTTAGGCGAACTTGATTAATTTTTTGATTTATTTTTGAGTTTTTTAACTATAAGAATGCCACAGCAAGATAATACATAATCATACAGTAAGGGAATAATAATCATTATAAGAGGTGCAAAAATAGTACCTGCCACAGGAGAACTAGACCCACCAGATATAACAATGAATAGTGGCCAATTAAGTATTAAGAATAAAGGGTACAAATACAACGGACCGCAAAATGATGGACTAACACAGCTGGGAATCTCAACTTTTGGAGAGTAACCAAAAAAAAGCCAAAATCCTAGGACAAATAAAACTACAGTTATTAATATCTTCCATTTACTTGGTTTAAGAAATTCTTTCCAATCCATAATTTACTATATTTAATCACTTGTTAAAAAATTTTTCCTTTTCGCGGCAATGGGTGGGTGGCGGGGGGACTGGACGGGGGCTGGATTGAATTTGATTTAGTTAATGGATTTTCAACTATCTTTAATTTCTTCACCCAATCCTTTCTTCCATCGCATACTTCCCAAGAATTTCTTTTGCCTGCCCTATAAAATTTGCTTCTTTCTCTGTCGGAATGACAGCCCCTGCAGCGTTCTGGTGCCCTCCAGACTCGGAGTTGCCAATGCCGTTGATAATCTCTTCAATGATATTCTTCAAATCCAGATTGCCATTAAGGTTGTTTGTCGTCCTCAATGACACTTTTGTGTTGCCGTCAATAGCCTGAGCCATTGAAAGAATGAAAGTGTTGTTTGTCATGACATTCGACTTTGACAATATCGAAGCCAAAGTGCCAATCATTGTCGACATTACGCTTTGCTTTGCATTGATGATTACAAACTTATTGCCCCAGAATATATCATCAGAAAACTTGTTGTCGTTGTACCAGTTTAGTGCATTGACAATCTCTTTTTTGTAGTCTCCCAAGCTTCTTATTGCCTGCTGCTTTATCTTCTTGTCGCCCAGGCATGCTCCGATGCCAAGCGATGCCCTTCCAAGCCTGCCGCATGCATTAAGCAATGTTGCAAACTCCTTTGCATCCCTTGTAGGACTTTCCTCTTCCTCATGGGGCAGGATGTAGACATTGCCAAGCACGTCATCCGGGTTTGCCTCGTTAAGGCGCTTCATTATTATGCCCGTGACAAGCTTTTTCATTTCCTCTTCATCAAGATGCACTATCTTTTTCCAGCCGTTGCCGTTTTTCGGCTCAATGCCAATCTGCGACAGAAACTGGATTGCCCCTGATTCAGAGCCGGAAACTCCCGGAATGTAAGGGTCTGTGCAGTATTCAAGAGCCTTGTGCAGCGGCTTTGTCTGCGAGCCAAAAATCCGAAGCCCCTTTTTGACTTGGATTTTGTCCTTCTTCACAGCAATGTCCAGTATCTCCTGATTCAGCCTCAAAAACCCGTTCTGCTCCTGCAAATCCCCGATTGCTCCGATGATTGCAATATGCGCAAGATCTTCCATTACCCTGTCAACAGCGCATGCAAACCTGAAAACAACCCCTGCCCCTGAAATTTCCCTGCCGCCGTCAATACCGCAAATGTGCGGGTTGACAAGCACTATGTTGTCAGCAGGGCTGTAGTGCTCTATGCTGTGGTGGTCAAGCACAAACACCTTCCTGTCCTTAAGAAGCTCCCTGATTTCAAAGGCAACCCCGGAGCCAATGTCCGTAAAGATAAAACATTTGTACGGCTCTGCAGCCAGCTGGCTTAATACAGCCCTGTTCAGCTGCTGGACTATGGAAACAGAGTATTTCCTGTTTTCATTGTTGAGCAGCTTTATCATGATTGAGCATGCGCTTATCCCGTCAGCATCAAGATGGCTTATAACCCTTATAACTTCTTTCTTGTCAATCTGCCTGAAAGCCTCGGCGGCATTTCTCACCTGCAATTCAAAATCCTCATAGCAATCCATCAAAACACCTTGTAAATTTGATTTCAATCTTTATTGATTTTTGACAAGCCCTTATTTTTATATCTTTTCATTTCCCAAATCTTCTCTCCCTTTTATTGTACTCGGCAATGCACTTGACTAAGTCTTCTTTTGTAAACTCGGGCCACAGCTTTGGCACAAAAATCCATTCTGAATATACGCTCTGCCATGTCAAAAAATTACTCGTCCTTATCTCTCCGCCGGGCCTTATAACCAATTCAGGCTCGCTTTTCAGGTAAAGGTTTTTTGCTATCATTTTTTCATCAATTTTTTTATTTTTTATTTTTTTGACTGCCTTGTTGACAGCATCAGCAATCTCCTGCCTGCCCCCATATGCCATCGCAAAATTAACTATGAGCCTGTTGCGCTTCTTTGTCTTTTGCATTATCTCCAGCATGGGCTTTCTCATGGAATCGGGAAACATACCGAGCCTGCCGATGAAATTAAACCTTATTCCGTCTTTGAATATGCCTTTTCCGTACTTGATCTTTTCAACCTCGTGCCTGAATAGGCTGAACAGGTAATTAACTTCTCTTTTTGCCCTTTTGAAGTTCTCTGTGGAGAAAGCGTAAAGAGTCAATTCCCTCACTCCAGTGTCCTGGCACCATTTGAACAGTTCCTCCAGCTTTTTCAAGCCAAACTCGTGCCCTTTCCACGGCTGCATGCCAATCTTTCTGGCATACCTCCTGTTGCCGTCCAAAATTATGGCTATGTGCCTTGGAGATTTAGAAACCATAAAAAACGGGAACTTTGAGGGTTTAAATAAGTTTATATTTTGCGATTTGCGTCAAACCTAACCAAGAACATTACACCCATTATAAAGCTTACAATAGAGTACGAAAAGGCAATTCCTGCCAAATAGTCATAGCCCCACATTGGCACAGGAGGCTGCGTCGCTATGTTAAATACAACATTGCCTGTGACTTGCGAATGGCTGCCGTAATTTATGTCTATGATGGCGCCTGCAACCAGCGAAATCAGGCTGCTTACAATTAAAACCACTCCAATCAGTTTTACCATTTCAAATAATCAAATCACTTTACTTATAGAGAATTATAGAGAATTTTGAAATATATCAATTTTGTCAAAATTCTCTAAGAGAACTTTGAATGCCCTAAAAAATTGCAATGCAATTTTTTGGAACTTGAAAATAAAGATTTTCAAGTAAAATGACTAAAATGATGGATAATTCAAAGTTCTCTATATAATTTTCCAAACAATCCAATAAACACTTCTTGCGGCACCTTAATGCCGGCCTCGACAAAAGCCCTCGCAAAGCGATAACCATCATTTTCCTCGTCGCCTTCAGCCCTGAACTCCAACAGGTTCCTCAGGGTAAGGCTGCACATAAAGCCGTCATTAATGTGGAATGCAACTTTTTTGCCATTTTTTTCAATCCTTGCATTGGCTAAGTCAATCAAAAACTCATCTTTGCTTATGCCATGCCTCAAAATCTCCCACTCAGCCAAGTCATTTATTATTTTTGCAAAATCGCCGCTTTGCAGGTAGGGTTCTGCATCCTCAATATTAAAGTGCTTAAAAAAATTAACATCATGCTTCAGATTGGGCATGTAAACCCTGCCAATATAGCCTTTAACCTTCTGCCTGCTTCCATTCCTTTTCCAGGAATTCTCTACAATATATGCATATTCCCTGCCCTTTATTTTCTTTATTCTGAAGAACATTTTATTTGTTTATTTTTTGTATTAACAATTGTATTGTAATTTAATCAAATCCCTATTAGTTAGGCACTATGAATTTATAAGCTTTTTGGTAGCTTTTAAGAATTATTTTCCTATATAAAATGATATTTTAGACGAACTTTGAAGAATATCTTTTATTACCTGATTCCAGCGGCAAATTCCTTTTTGAACTTTGCATTTGTCTTGTGCAGCCTTTCAACAGCGTTTATAAGGGCGTTTCTTGGGCTTTCCTCGCCGTCAGTTTCCACAATGATCTGCGGCAGGCTTATCTGGGGGTGCCTTATGGAGTAAGTGGCAATTTTGACATGCTTGTCGTTGTACAGCTCAGCCTTGAGCGCATTGCAAAGGGTGTGGTCAGCGCCCTTTACTTCAATCATCAGTTTGCTTTTTTTATCGTCGAGAATTTTTATTTCCATTTTCCAGGGATTGTAGGGTTTCAGCCTTATTTAAAAACCTTTTGCTGCCTGATTTTGCCTTTCTTGCTTGTTTTTGTCGACGACAAAATTTATTTTTGCGCCTCAATCCTCAGGCAGCTTACATCAATCCTATGAATTTGTCGTCGATGAAATGAAAAAGTCGCCTTCAGCGGAAACTTGAAGTCCCAAGCATGGGTTATTACGGCATTTTTCCCTCCTGAAAACCGCTCCAAAAAGCCCTTAGTCTCACTTTTGTGGAAGGAATACACAACAGGCGCTGTTTCAAGCGCCTTTTCGAGGAAAACAATGTCACTGTGAGCTGCTTTTGTGCCAAAAGGCGGGTTCTGCAGCACCGTATCAGCCCTTATTTTCAGCCTGCCTATGTCGCCGGCAATAAGCTCGGATTTTCCCAGCCTGTAACCCTCACTTTTCAGCTTTAAGATGTTCTTTGCAGCTGTTTTAAGTGCTTTTTCATCGTTGTCAGCCAGATAAGCCTGCTTTGCGCCCATCAATAAAGCCCCTATCCCCAGCATTCCCGTGCCACAGCCTAAGTCAGCCACTTTCTTTCCTCTTATATCGCCAAGCAGGCAGGCATTCCACAGTACAGATGCCCCTATTTCGCTGTCCATCATGTACTGCTCCTGCCTCACTTTTGGCTCTGAAAAGCCCTCCAAGCGCGACAAAACGATTGCAAGCCCTGATTTTGAGGTGGTTTCCTTCATTCTGAACTCTCACTTTTTACGAGTAAAGTTGCATTAATACTTTATTTTCCATATTGAAATTAATATTCACTATACTCATCCTAATTTTGCCCGAATTCAATTAAAATTCTTGCTCTTTGCAGGCAAAACCGGTATTTCGCATGATTTTATTTAACTTCCTAAAAATTATGTCTAACTCCATTAATTGCCCGCTTTTTTTATTTTAATTTTTCATTTGCACAATCATTGCAAAATTAATATTGAGCCTGCCCATAAAACCCTCATTCCCAAAAAGTCCCATTACATTCCCAACATTATCCTATTTTAGTCTCAAATATATAAATTTATCGTCTATAATCATTCCCAATATAGTCTTACTATAATCCCAAAATATTCCCAAAAATGAAAAGATTTAAATAATTGGGAATATCAGCACTCAGCAATGTTCTGGAAAAAAGACAACACGGAAAAAAGCCTGAGGCAAATGAATGATCTGCTGAAGAAGTCATTTGCAAACGTAAAAAGGGACACGACAAACATTTTCCAGTGGATAAACTATTTCTACAGGAAAAGTGTCGAGCAGGAGCAGCTTGTAAAAAGGCTTCAGCTTGAGCTTTCGTACATGCCAAGAACAAGAGACGACATAAGAAGAATTATCGATGATTATTACTCTTTTGAGGGCATAATGTCAAGGATAAGGGAATTAAACGGGAAAGTTGAAGCGCTTGCCGTGGAGAGGCAAAGCGAGAGGCATGCCGTGCAGCAGATGCAGCCCCAGCGTGAGATTACGGACCTGTCGCACATAGAGAAGCGGCTTCATATGCTCGAGCAGAAAAAGCCCTCAATGAGGGAGAAGATAATAAAAAGGCTTACAAGAAACTCAAAGGAGTATGTGAAGAGCGTGATGCTTTCCTACATAAAAAAATACGGGAAGATATCGGCTTTGCAGCTCAAGGAAATGGTTGTTGACGAGCAGAATTTGTGCTCAAAAAGCTCGTTTTACAGGCTTCTTGAGGAGCTTGAGGAGATTGACGACATAGGTGTCATAAGGCAGGGCAAGGAGAAGCACTACATCTCAAAGGCAAAGGTATTTCATTAAAACATAAACCATCGAAAATTCTAAAGAATTTTCGGGGTTTCTGGAATTTCAAATTCCAAAAACTATTTAAACAACCTCTTTGCCCAGCATTTTGGGGTGATTAATATTTTTGGAAGAATTTTTCTTAGGGGGGGGAGTCTATGCCTCAGCATCCTTAACAAAAGGCTGAGGGTGGAGTTTTTAGGAATAAAGCACGAGCTAGAGGAGCATTTGCAGGCAATAAACGAGAACACAAATGAGATAACTGCGAATTATGAGTACATCGGCGAGATAGAGAGAAAGCTCGACAGGCTGAGCGAGAGGGTTGACCAAATCCAGATGTTCCTTGAGTCAAAGCTTGCCATGCCGGCAACCCAAAGGAATCACTTTGAGGTAAAGAGGCTGAACAGAATGGAGCAGAAAGTTTTTTTAGTGATATACACGCTTGAAGAGGAGAAAAGCGGCGTGACTTACTATGACATAGCAGAAAGGCTTGGCATATCGGAGCACCTTGCAGGCACTTACGTGACCTCAATCATAGAAAAAGGCGTTCCAATCCTCAAGAGGTACATCAACTCAAAGCCTTATCTGCGGCTTGAGCCTGAGTTCAAGACGCTTCAGGCAAAGGAAAACATACTCCAGCTGAGTTTGCAGGAGTTTGGATTCTAAAAACTTTTTATATTTGATAATAAGTTTTAAGCGCATACGTGATTGAAGCCAAAAGCGAGGCAACAAACTATTTTTCCTTTTTAGACAATGTTTTTATACTCGCTTGAATAATTCATTTTAAAGAGGTGATATTGATCAGCTTTTTTGGCATCGTTTCATCGACGTTCTTGGCCATATGGCATTTGTTCCTGCACTGGCTTGGCATATTCGCAGCCCCGATTGAAGAGCCCGAGATGTTCTGGATAATTATTCCTATATGGATTAACTGGTTTTTCACGGAGTTTTTCCAGGAAAAGCATGGCACAGGCTTCGGCAATGCCATAAGCAACGGGGCTATTGCGATACTGGCGAGCGTGGACTGGGCAAGGTACATGTACAGGCTTTTTGCCGACGGAATAATAAGGCTGGCATTCGGCGTTTTTGTAAAATTTTTTGTTGCTGCTGCAGTCTTTGTTTACGGGGTTTATGTCATAATCTTAGGCATAAAGACAAAGAAAATTGTATTTTTTATAGGCAAGATAAGGTGGGTTACTTACATACTGCTCATGGTAACGCCGGTAATTTACAACGTCATAAGGCTTGATGTCCAGACTTTGATGGCAGTCATCCTGTTTTTTCCCCTTTATTACTGGATTATTGAAATTTTTGACATGATCGCTCCTGAGCCAAATGTTTACAGGGAAAGCCCAAAGTCATAGGCTGTCCAGGGGGCTTTTCACTTTCTTAAGCTGCTGTGTCGAGACTTTTGTGTAGATTTGAGTTGTTGCAAGGTTTGAGTGCCCCAGAAGCTCCTGAATGACACGAATATCTGTTCCGGCTTCAAGCAAATGCGTTGCAAAGCTGCTTCTCAATGCATGGCAGAACACTCTTTTCTTTATACCTGCTTTTTTTGCAGCTCTCTTGACCACTTTTTGCGCCTGCCTTATCGTGATGGGCCTGTTGTTGATTGAGAATATATAAGTGCTGCTGTCTTTCTTCGTGCTTAAATACACGCTCAAATGCTGTATCAGGCTCTCTGAAAGGATGATGTACCTTTCCTTGTTGCCTTTGCCGTGTCTTATCTTGCCCATTTTCTCGCTCAAGTCGAGGTCGTCAATTTTCAGGCTGACGCATTCGCTTACCCTCAGCCCCGAGGAATACATAAACTCGATCAAAAGCCTGTGCTTCGGGTTTTCTGCCGCATTCAGCAGTTTTTTTACCTCTTCCTTTGTCAGGACTGTCGGAAGCTTTTTCTCCAGCTTTGGCGCTTTAACCGCATTAAAGGCTGGATTTTTAACGATCTCATTGTAGAAGAACTTGAGCGAGCTTAAAGCAAGATTAATGCTGCTTGGTCTATACTTTCTGTCCGACATCAAATAAGCAATGTAGCGCTTTGCATCACCCTCGTCAACATTCTGGGGCTCTTTTTTTATGAAATCAAAAAATTTCTTTGTGTGGTAAATGTAAGCCTCAACTGTCTTTTGCGAAAAACCCCTTATTTTGAGCTCTGTCCCCAGCTTATCCAGCATTTTTTCACCTTTTTTTGAGATTAATGAAGTAACTTATATAAAAAAGTTCGTATAATCACTATTA
>JAGVXS010000025.1 GCA_018303685.1 Candidatus Woesearchaeota archaeon | reverse complement strand
GTGTAAATTTATGATAAATAGCAGATGGCAGGAAGTATTTTCTTTCCTTGAATCTTCTGACAATATCTCTTGTTAATCTTATGTGGGGGTCTTGGTCAATTCCAACAGGGATGATGCCGGGCATTCTTTCCTTAAATTGCGGGTATAGGATATCAGCAACTTGAGCCATTGCAGCCATTATTTTGCCAGGATCCGCGCTTCCATAAATAGCCTCAAACTCATTAAGCGTGATTTTTTTTGCAAACTCATAAGCATGATTCATTACTTCTTTGTTTTCTGACTGGAAATAGAAAGTTGTTTTCTTTACATCCAAACCAAGAGCTATATAAGCTGGAATATGAAAATCAAGCGCTCTTTTTCTTGCTTCTTCCAAGGTAACCCCCCTAGTAGAAGCTGCCTCCAAGTCAGCAACTAGAATGTAGGTTTCAGCTCCGTGCTCCTGAAAATACTTTATGTTTTCAACAACCATCTTTGTGCCAAAATGTATTTTTTCATTGGAAGGCATTATACCACTAAGAACATAGTATTTTTTCTTGTTTTTGATTGCATCGGAAATTATTTTAAGATCTCTGCCTGCAAATACAACGCCCCTTCTCATAAGTCTATTTGGTTCTAGGGATAATTTAACGTCAAATATATCTAAACCAAAATCTTTTACGATTTTTCCATAATCTTCTAGTAATTCAGAACCCCATGGGTCAATGATTTTTTGTTTCATATCAATTGATTTTTTATTGTTTTATATAAATGTTATGATAGTGTTATAAGCACTGCTCCAATGAACATTATAACAGAACCTATAATAGCTTCTTTAAAATGCTTTTCCCTGAAAAACAAGTAGCCGATCAAAACGCTGAATATAACGTTGCTTCTTTTTAGGGAGATGGCATAAGGCACTAAGGTAAGCTTGAACGCCGTACCAGCCAGTATTTCCGAGAACGCTACTGCAACACCCATAACTAAAAAATATTTGAAATTTGACTTTATTTGCTTTTTATTTTCTTTGATTTTATTAAAAAATAATATTGTTAAAACTAAAGACACAAATAAATAATGAATAAACATAAAGTAGGCTGGGTTTGAAAGCTGTATGCCTATTTTTGCAAGGCTTGCGGTTATGCCAAACAAAAATGCCACAACAAGCATACGCAGCCCCCTGCCAACAAAGATTGATTTAATCGGCTCAAAATAGCCTGATTTTATTGAAGAGATATGGAGAGTATAAGAGCCTGCCACAACCACCAAAATGCCGGCAAGCCCCTGAAAACTGGGAAATTCCCCAAGCAGCAGATATGATATAAAAAGCAAAAATACTGGGGTGAAATTCAAAATCGGTATAGAGGCTGATAAGCCGCCAGCCTCCAAAGATTTCATAAGCAGAAAAGTAGCAACTATCCAGACTACGGAATTTATTGCTATAACAATATAAAAATCAAAGGTAACCTGCGGAACTGAATAAAATAAAAAACCGAACAGCAAGAACGGCAGCGTTATTAGGTTATAAAAAATCAGCTTCACATATGTATCCAATTTCCCCAGCCTTTTCATAAAAGCAAAAGAAACAGCATCTCCAAGCCCAGCCATAATTGAAAAAAGCGCCCATATCATTTTATTTCAAGGCTCTCAAAATTTCCTTTATCGCAGCAACCCTGTCCTTTTTGCCGAAAATTGAAGTGCCTGCAACAAACACATTTGCGCCTGCCTCAAATGCAACTCTTGCAGTGTAAGGGTTGATGCCGCCGTCAACCTCAATGTCAAGATTCGGCTTGAGCTTCCTTAATTCCATGACTTTTGCCATTGCTGATGAAATAAATTTCTGCCCTGCCCAGCCGGGCTCTACAGTCATTACCAGAACCATGTCAACCATGCCAAGGTATTTTTTTATTTTATCCAATGAGGTTTTTGGCTTTATTGAGATTGCCGCCTTCGCCTTGTTTTTTTTTATAAAATTAATCTGCCTGGCAGGCTCTTTGCAGGCTTCCTCATGAATTGTTATTGAATAAGCGCCTGCATCAATAAAGCCTTTTATGCAGGAATTGCTCGGCTCATGAACCATCAAGTGCACATCCAAAGGCACTTTTGCCTTGATTGTCTTGACAAATTTTGCGTCAACGGTTGTTGGCGGAACAAAAATGCCGTCCATTATGTCAACATGGATTAAATCAGCGTATTTTTCAACCTCTTTTATTTCCCTGTTGATTTTGGACATGTCAGCGGAAAGTATTGAAGGGGCAATTTTGATTTTTGGCATTTTAGTCAAAAAGGAATGGGATACTATTTAAAATTAATTATTATTCTGCAATTGAAATGAAGAATGCACCCATAAAAATAAAAATGCTTGCCATAAAACGAATTAGTTTGTGCTTTTCCTTTAATATATGCCCGCCTAACAAAACTGCAACCACAACGCTTAGCTGCCTCAATCCAACTACGTAGCTAACTTTTTCTAATGCGAGTGCTATTAGGAGTAATCCATAACCAAATGTTGCCAAAAACCCATTAAGCAGAATTGATTTTTTGTTTAGGTTCCATTCATTGCTAACTACAAATTTGTCCCTTATATGAAAAATGTAAGGGGTAAAAAATATGAAACCAAAAAAAGTGAAGTAGTAAGTGAATACAATAGGATTTATGAACTTAACACCAACTTTGTCAACAATAGAGTATACAGATACTGTTACTAAGGTGAAAAATGCAAATAAAGTTGCCTTTTCCTTAAATATTGTAGTTAATGGTTCATGCAATGTCTTTAGAGTGATTCTTTTCATATTGATTATGTAAACACCAAAAACAACTAAGATAATGCCTATTATGCCAATAATAGAAACCTCTTCTTTGAGAAATAAGACAGCAAAGATAAGCACTAATACGGGGGCAGACCTCATTATAGGATACACATGGGATAAATCCCCATGCTCTAGAGCATTGCCATGAAATGCCCAGTATAATGCATGCAGAAACCCAGATAAAATTCCAATAAATATGCCTACATTCCATACAAAGCCTTCTTTAATCAAATAATAAGCAAATAATGGTAAAAAAATGAATGAGCCAATAAGTTCATACCACCAAATAAAAACTTGTTTGTCTCTTGCTTTTTTAGTGAAGAAATTTCTCAATGCATGTATAACTGCAGAAAGGACAACTAAAATAACCGCTGTTGGATTCATACAACATAAGTATAAGTGCCAGTTTTTAAAATTAATGTATGTGAAGAAATAATCTAGAAGTTTTCATGAATGATGTTTTTTCTTAGTTGTTATTATAACAATGTTTCAAGTTTATTAATTTTTCTATTTTCCAAACAAATCCCTTATCACATTTAAAGCCACTTCCCTTTTCTTGGGAAATGCCGCAATGCTGATTTTCAGATGAAAGCATTTGCCTGAATCTGTCAGGACTAATTTATTTTCCTTAATCCATAAATCTTTGTCAAACCTAAGAAAAAAGTCAAGGTTTTCATCAAGCCTTGAATCAATCTGCTTTAGGATTTCCTGATTCTGGCCCTCGTCGAGGCTTGACACCAGATTTTCCAAGAACTTGCTTATCAGGCTGTTTTTTACCAGCTTTGCCTCAAACACTGCTATTTTCCTGCCATGAAAGCCCTCTGCAGCTGTCTTATTCAATATAACCTTGTTTTCTTCAAGGCTGAATGGAAAAAATCTTAAGAAAGCATCGCGTATGGATTCTGAATCCTCGCCTTCATGGGAAAATGCAGTAAGATTTACCAGGTGGGCATATTTCATATAAGCAGTCTAGCCTAGCTTTTCCAGCATGCTCATTACATTCCATATCTGTGTTCTTGTGTATGGCTGCAAATTTACGTCATTTGCAATTTCGTCAAGCTGGTTCAGCGCCTTGTTTACCTTGATTGGCATCTCAGTATCTTCCTTTAGGACATTGGATATGCTTTCTATTTGTGTTCTGACATTCCTAGGCACAGTCGCATCAGAATATACCTCATTCAAGCTGTTTATCGCGGCATCTACTTCGCTTATTTGCTCAGCCATTTTCATGCTAATCTTCCTTTTTTATTTTCTTCAGAATCTCGGACTGGAGCTTTGAAGCCTTTTCCCTCACTTGCAATTCCTGCTTTTCCATTGTCTTTATCCTCAGCTCCAGCATTTCCCTCTTTGACTGCAAATCAGCTTTCAGCTCCGACTTGTCAGACTCCACCATGATGTTGCCTATAATCTTGAATGCCTTGTCGGTGCCGTTAAGCTCGTTCAGCGCGGATTCAACCTCGACAAGCTGTATCTGAAACTGCTGCTTCTGCCCCAGAAAGCTCTGCAGGCTCTGCTCGAACATCTGCAGCTGGCTTATTTTCTGCTCCGTTTCTTTTGATATGTCCATTTTAGCGGGCTTTCACTTTTGTGTTTACGCTTCTCGGCTTGAAGAGTATCTTGCTGCCGCAGTACGGGCACCTGATTCTTTTTCTCAGATAGTCCATTGATACTTTCTTGTTGCAGTCAAAACATTTGTATTCTGCCATTATGCCTCCTCCAAGACTTGCTCTTCTGCCTCCTCTTTTACGGTTTCGGGCTCTTCAGCCACCTCTTCAACTTCTTTTGCCAGTACCTTTTTTGAAACAGAGTATGCCTTGCCTGCAAATTTGGCATTGCACTTCCTGCAGTGCCATATGCCGACTGCCACCCTTTTAACGGCTGTCTTGCTGCAGTAAGGGCACTTGTGCAGCCTTCTCTGCTCATATTCTACCTTTGAGAACTTCAGCTTTGTCTTCCTGCCGTACCTCGCGCCAAACCTTTTTACCGAGCCCAGTTTTTCTTCTTCTTTCATTTTATTGGCTTTTAATCCTGATGTTGCTTTAAATGGGGCTGCCCGGAGTTTCAGCAACTTGGGGCTTTACGCCCCGCAAATAGCCAACTGATTTTGCAGTTGTTTTGAACCGGGGTCTTCTGGTCCCAAACCAGAAAGGATGTGTCCAAGCTACCCCACAGCCCCTTATGGACAGCTTATTTCCCTCCTGAAAGGATTAATCCCTTGTTTTTAAATCTATCGAAATGCCTGCATTTCGGAGATTTAAATCCGAGAGCATAGTTCTCGATATATATGTATGATGAATTTTTTATTGTGTTGCTTGATAAGGTATATAAATAATGCAGTTTTAGCCCCGATTATGATAATATCACACTATCAGGCCCGGCAGCTTTTGGAAGCGCATGAAAAAAAGCTTAGAGAGACGGAAATTTCACTGGATTTGGGCATTTCAAAAACAAAAATTCGGATTGAAGATAATTTTTTGATTTTTCCGGACAATCAAAAACTTGAATTTAACCAGCTGGGAAAGGCAATCAAAGACGGCACAAGCTGTTTTGTGGTGAATGGCAATTCACTGGCAAAGATGCAGTGGTTTTCGGACGAGACAAACAAATATTACAAATTGGTGCCGACAAAAGATGCCCCGACAATCGAGATTTCCGGGATAAGAATGCACGTCACAAAAGAAATGACCCCTATGGAAGACACAAAAAAGAAGATAGAAAGCATTTCGCCAAGAGGAATGGTTTTGGACACGTGCATGGGTCTGGGGTACACTGCAATAATGGCTTCAAAATACGCGGACTTTGTCATTACATGCGAAAAAGACGAAAATGTGATAGAAATAGCAAGGCTAAACCCGTGGTCAAAGGAGCTTTTTGGCAACAAAAGGATAAGCATTTTAAAAGCAAGCGTTTTTGACGAAGCCAGAATAATGAAAAGCAACATGTTTGATGCTGTAATCCACGACCCGCCGAGATTAAGCCTGGCAACAGAGCTCTATTCTTTGGATTTTTACAGGCAGCTTTTCAGGGTTCTTAAAAAAGAAGGGAAATTATATCACTATATAGGCTCGCCGGGAAGCAAAAACAGGAGAATAAACCTTGCAAGGAATGTGGGAAAAAGATTAAGGAGCGCTGGCTTCAGTAACATTAAAGCAGCGCATTACGGCTTAACAGCCGAAAAATAGCAATTTTTAAATATGATTTATGCATAGGTGCTTTTATGGGCTTTATTGGTTACATCACGCTTGCAAAAGAGTTTATTCTGGACAGGCAATTCGTTAATTTACTTATATCCACAACAATCTTGTTTCTTGCCAGTTTGGTTGCGTGGTTTATCTACTCAAAACAGCTTGCCAAGAGGGACTTATTTGAGCTAAAGCTGGAAGTAGGCTCAAGATTCAGGAATTTTTTTGAGAGGCTTATTTATTTCCTTAAGTACCTTGCCATTTTTCCAGTCTATTCCTTTCTCTGGTTCCTGATTTTTTCATTTTTATTGTTTTTGCTTTCAAAATCAAGGCCGATTGAGGATATATTGTACTTTGGCATCATAGTTGTTGCAGCCACCCGAATAGGCGCTTATGTCAGCGAGAAGCTTGCGGAGGACATGGCAAAGCTTTTGCCATGGAGCCTTATACTGATTTTTCTGATAGACCCTAGTGCAATAACAATAAAAAGCATTTCATCATCATTTGGCATATTTTACCAGCAGATTCCGAAAGTGGCAAAATACCTTGTGTTTATTGTTGCCGTTGAATGGGTGCTTAGAATCGGCTATTGGGTAGTTTCTCCCAGGAAAGCATCCCAATAGCTTAGTTTTATAAAGCCAGTATATTTCTGATAATAAAATGTCACTCACAGAAGCGCAAAGATTTCATCTGAAGAAATTCATAAAGGAGCTGGAAAATTTCAGGGGAAGGCACACAGAATTAGTTAGCGTGTACATCCCGCAGGACTATGACCTGAACAAGATAATCAACCATCTTGCGCAGGAGCAGGGCACAGCCTCCAATATCAAGTCTTCTGCAACAAGAAAAAATGTAACGGATGCCCTGGAAAGGATGATACAGCACCTTAAATTGTTCAAAAGAACGCCCCCAAACGGGTTGGTGGTATTTTCAGGCAACGTTGCTGAAAGGGAAGGGCAGCAGGACTTCAAAGTGTGGAGCATTGAGCCGCCTGTGCCGTTAAAAACAAGGATTTACAGGTGCGACAAGGAGTTTGTTCTTGACATTTTAAGGGACATGCTTGAAGCCAAAGAGGTTTATGGGCTGGTGGTTATGGACAGGCGTGATGCAAATATCGCATTGCTCAAGGGAAAAACAATAATTCCGATTGTGAAAACCCATTCTGAGGTGCCTGGCAAGTTCAAAGCCGGCGGGCAGTCTGCACAAAGGTTCCACAGGCTTATAGAGGGGGCTGCAAAAGAGCATTACAAGAAAGTGGCTGATTACATAAAAGAAGCCTTTCTGAACCTGGAGGGGCTTAAGGGCATAATTGTCGGCGGGCCGGGCCCAACAAAATACGATCTTGTCGAAGGCAACTTCATAACAAACGAAGTCAAGAAAAAGATAATAGCTATAAAAGACTTGAGCTATACAGGAGAATTCGGACTTGAGGAGCTGCTGGAGAAAAGCCAGGATGTGCTGGCGCAGGAGGATGTGACAGAAGAGAAGAAGATTGTCAACAGGTTTCTTGAGATGCTTGCCACAAAAAGAAATATGGTTGCGTATGGGGAAGCTGTGGGCAGCGAGATAAGGATAATTTCAACGCAGACAAGGGAAGGCGCCCAGCTTAGGGACTTGGGAAAGTTTGCCGCTATTTTGAGGTATGAAGTGCATGGTTAGGATCTTGGATAATGGTAATTTCAATAAAAATAATTAAAATAATTTTTAAAAAATGTCAGAACTCATCAAAGAAGCCTTCCAGCAGCTGTACCCTGAAAAAGAGCCAAAATACAATTTCTCTTTGAAATATTCCAGAAAATTCAAGCCATATAACGCAAATGTAAAGCTTTATGGCAACAAGTTGATGTTTCATTTCAGCAGAAACTGGAAAAAAATAAGCAAGGAAATACAAATCGGGCTGGTTCAGGAGCTTATGGTTAAGATTTTGAAGGACAAAAAAAAGACAATGAACATGGAGCTTTACAATCTTTTCATGAAGAATGTTCATTTGGCGGTTCCAAAGACAAAAACTGATGAAATCCTTGAAGCATCTTTTGACAGGATAAATGATGCTTATTTTAACGGGATGCTTGACAAGCCCAATCTGCAGTGGGGCAACGCCTCCACATCAAAGCTCGGCTCTTACGAATAACAATAAGCACAATTTTCAGGAATGAAAGGACGGAGCTTTTGGACTATGTCATGTACCATGAAATGCTCCACAAAAAGTTCAAGTTTCAAAGCAAAAACGGAAGGAATCTGCACCACAGCAGAGAGTTCAGGAAAATGGAAGCGATGTTTGAGAACAGGGACCTGATGGAGAAGGAGATCTCAAGGCTTGCGAGAAAGCACAGGTTTGGGTTGAGAGTTATTTTTAGTTTTTGATTGAAAAAGTTTAAATACATTGCGGATTATCTATTAATTGGTGTTTAAATGAGTGAAAAACTACTGCCGTTGGCTGCAATGGAGAAGCTGCTCAAGCAGGGAGGGGCTGAAAGGGTTTCTGACAAGGCAAAGGCTGCCCTGAAGAGCACAATCGAGGAGATGGCGCATGAAATCGCTGCCAAGTCTATAAAGCTTGCCGTGCATGCAGGAAGAAAAACAGTAAAGGCAGAAGACATAAAGCTGGCAGTCAAGGATTAATTTTCTCTCCAAGCATAATCTTTATAAATAAATTGCCAATCCTGAATAATCTTAATCTAAAAAGGTGAATTAAATGGCAGATACCAAGATGATTGGCGCAAACCAGGTGCAGAAAGGGAGCTTTATCATCCTGGAAGGAGTTGCATGCAAGGTTGTTGATGTCGAAATTTCAAAGCCCGGCAAGCACGGGCACTCAAAAGTGAGGATTTCGGCAGTAGGGTTAGTTGACGACAGAAAAAAGATCGTGGTTATGCCGGGGCATGACAACGTTGAAGTGCCGATTATAGAAAAGAGGAATGCTCAAGTGCTGTCTGTGCACGGAGACGCCGCAAATGTCATGGATTCAGAGACATATGAAACATTTGACCTGAAAATCCCAGAAGAATTCAAAGGGCAGGTAACTGAGGGCTCTTCCGTGCTGTACTGGACCATAATGGACGAGAAGGTAATCAAGCAGGTAAAGGGTGCTGACTGATGGTTAAGTTTCATGAAGCTGATGTGAGGAAGTTCAGGAATGTTTTTGTGTGCAGGAAATGCAAGACAAAGATTAAGGCTCCAAACATAAAAATAATACAGGGCAGGATAAGCTGCAGGAGATGCGGAAGCAAGATGTTCAAGGCTGTGAGAAAGAAGTAAAATGAGTTTTCTTTATGATAACAGGTATGCATTGTTATTTTATGGGCTTATAATCCTTTTATTGATTATCAACAGGAAAAAATTTGAGATTCATGCAAAGATAATTGCGCTGTACAAGACAAAAATCGGCATAAGATTGATGGACAAATGGGCTGAAAAATACAAAGGTTTTGTCCAAATATTTGGCTATTCTGGAATTGGCGTGGGCTTTGCCACCATGGTTTTTGTTGTCCTGATGCTGATGCTCAACTTATACAATCTTGTCACAAAGCCTGATGCCGTATCAGGGGTTTCTCCTGTTGTGCCAGGATTGCAAATACCCGGCAGCGGCATATTTGTTCCTTTAGTAATAGGATGGATTGCACTTTTCATAATTATCGTTGTGCATGAATTTGCGCATGGTGTTGTTGCAAGAGCCCATGATGTGAAGGTAAAAAGCTCAGGATTGTTGTTTTTCGGCCCTATAATGGGGGCATTTGTCGAGCCTGATGAAAAAGAATTAGCAAAAAAGGACCCTTCAGTCCAATATTCAATTTTCGCGGCGGGCTCTTTCTCTAATATTATTCTTGCTTTTTTTGTTTTTGTTTTGCTTCTTGGGATTGTTCCTTTAAAAGACTCAATGACAGAGCCGATTGGATTTTCAATTGGCGGCTTGGTGAAGGATTTTCCGGCTGAAAAATCAGGATTAAAAGCAGGGGATATTGTTATAGGAATAAACGGAAAGGAAATAAAAATCCATGATGAATTCCAGAAAGAGTACCAATTTACAAGGCCAGGAGAAGAAGTGACTATAAAAACATCCTCTGGAAGCTACACAATCAAAACAATTGAAAATGAAAAAGACGGAAGAGCAATGGTTGGAATTTCCAACCTTAAGGATGAGGTGAGGCTAAAAAACAAATCTTCTTTGCACAAAATTATTTATTCAATACTTATATTTATTGAAGATTTCCTGAAATGGACTTATGTTCTGGCACTGGGCATAGGAGTCATCAATCTTCTTCCGCTTGGCCCTATTGACGGCGGCAGGATGATGAAAACTGCGCTGGAGCAAATCATGAAGGACAAGAGAAAAGCACTGGTTGTTTTCAGCAGGATTACTGCCTTCAGCATCATAATTCTCGCGCTTAATATATTTTATCCCGGATTAAAATTTCTGGGTGGAAAGATATTTTAAAAAGTGTGAGATATTTTGATTTTTGTTAATATAATTATTGGGTTTGTGAGATAGAAATAATTAATTGTTGCTTTTTTTGCTCTCAACATACTCCCTTACCCTGTCGTTGCCTGTAGGCTTTGCATTAGGTCCAAGTGCGTAATAAATTTTCTCAGCCTCGCCGCCCCAGGAATAGTCGCCTTTCTCGCGCTCGACTTTGTTCACTTGAAACTCGCCAAGCTCCGTGCCTTTTTTCAAATGATAATAAATGCTCCTCAAAGTTACTTTTGGGAATATTGCTGTGTAGATTTTGTAAATCTCATAGCCGTACGCCTTTTTTATAAAATGAAGTATCTCGACAACGTTCTGCCTTATCTCTGATTTGATTGGACGGCCTTTCTTCATAAAAGGGATAAAGATTAACTTATATTTATACTTTTTGTTTCAATATGGAAAATAAATGAATTTAAATACTTATTTGTAGAGTAAGGCTATTAGTATGAAAAAAGCTGGGCAGATAAGTATATTCATGATTTTTGCAATCATGATTTTTTTAATTGGTTGGGTTTATTTCTCGCAGGCTGGCGACAAAGGAAAGGTACAAGCTTTAGAACATTCTAGTATCGTGCTGGACAAACAAGCTATAGTAAATTACATGAACGAGTGCTTGAAATCGCTAGGGGGGAATTCCCTTATACTTTTTGGTCTGCAGGGCGGCAATGTAGAAATATCAAAAACTGATAGCAGTCCTGCGCTGTTGGTTAATACTTATTATAGATATGGAAAAAATACCATGCCTTCAATTCATCAATTGGAAGAGGTTTACTCTGACTACATAAGACAAAATGCCCATTCCTGCCCTGAAAGTCTGGATTATCCTGGCTACAAAATAACTTATGGGGTTATTGAAGTAAATACGAGGTTCTACAACGACGTTGTAGTTCTCAATATTGATTATCCGATAACGCTTAAGTCAAAAGAATCTGAAATAACTCTGCAAAAATTTGAGTATGTATATCCAGTCAGAATGGGCTACATTTACAACATCTCTCAAGGCATTGTAAATAAATTTGTTACTGAGCCGAACTTCATAGAATATTCTTACTTTAACAAATTGGAAAATGATTCATTCTTTATAATTCCCTATAGTAAAAATTTGTTTATAATTTTAATGCAGGATGGCGAGTCCCGTATAAGAAATGAGAAGTACACATTTGCCTTTGGCTTGGTTTTTAATGATGTAAAAAACAACAACATAAAATCTGAAATAAACAGCCTGCTGGCTTGAATTGGAATGAAACACAAAAAAATCATTGAATCTGCTATAAAAAAATCTTTCATTGCTGCATTGTTACTCATTTTGGCGCTTAAGATTGTTTATGCCCCTCCTGAGGATGATTTCAATGCAAATCCCACGCCTGAAAATTTTGACAAGCTTCCAAACCCAACCGCTTCTGACTTGGCAAAACTTGCCGAGCCCGCTCTCGAGCAATTCAAAAAACTGCCTATAAATGAAAGGAGAATTTATTTAATCACTGCAAATCTTGACAAGCCTTATGAAAGGGATTTTGCAGATGAATACTTAAAAAAACTGGGGGTGATAAACTCTCCGGAAAATGCACCAATTGCAAACAAGTATTTCTCAAAAATTGGAAAAATCCCTGTAGTCAATCTTGCACTGGGCTCGTTGGAGTGGGACGGCTCAATATTAAAAAACGGCAATTTCAAATTGGATTTTGAAAGCATTAAATATTTTCAAGGAATTGAAAGCATGGTTTCCACACCAGATGGGATTATATTAAAATTCGCAGGCGGCAAAGAGATATCAGTCGGAGGAAACAATTATCAGCAGCCTTTTTCACTAAAGCAATTAAATGGGGAGGATTATATGCTGATTAATAGCCAAGATTACAAAATTCCAAAAAATGCAAAGTTAGATGTTGACTTTAAAGATGGAAAGTATACCTCCATTTCAAATAAAGGCTCTTTGGATGTGAGGCTTGTTATCAACAAAGACGTTGATTCGCGCGCTTTTTACCCAAGTGAAGAGTTATTTGCAAGTAAACAGCCGACAGTAACAGCAATTCTTGAATCAATAGAGTTAAAGCCGGCTGGCAGCGCAACTCTAAATATGCCTTTTGTCATACAAAATGGGGATATAACTTTCAGGCTTGAAAGGAATCTGCTTACAGGAGAATATTACGGGCTTAGAGAGGTTGTACAAGCTAACAACAATCCTGTAAGGGTGGAGATTTCTAATGTTGCTGAAACAAGGCGCCTTATAAGCCTCAATAATTTAGAGGAAAATAAGAGGGCAGTATACCTTTTTCACCCTTCAGCGTGGAGCGGCATTGAAGAGATAAATGGGGTGCAAGGCAAAAACCTCGAGGAAGTGTTTAAATTGCGTTCAGGCGCATTAGTTGTTGGTGGAGAAATTACATACTTAGCTGCGGAGATTGATAAGAATAAAGAGGAGATTAGGGGGATAGTTTACACGTCTTCTATGAACAGCGAGAAACATCAAAATAATTTGTATTTTAGGGATGGCATCGAAAGGGAGCTTCTAGTTACAGAAGCAAATGGCAACAAAGCAATATTTACCATAGCATCGGATAAAAATGAACTCAAAGAAACGCCATTTGCTATAAGTTTGATAGCATTCGATAAAAATAATTTCAGGCAATTGAATATCATGTCTGATGACGGCGAGATAGTTACATCCGAGTCAAGGGAGGGTTATTCGAATCTTGAAGAGACTGAATTGTCATACACAATAAATCTTCCAAAAATTGAGGAAAAAATCCCGCAAAGCGGCAAGGCTATATCCGTATCTTCAGGCCCCTTGAAAATTGAAGACGGCAGGCTTTATCAGGGTGATAGCATATTAAACGTAGGACTTGATAAAAACGGGGATTTTATTATTGGAGGAGATGGAAGAGCTAGAGTGGATTTTGCAGGACACTCGTTTGAATTTCCTCAGCCTGCAAGTTTAGGCATAGAAGAAACAAAAATAACCCTTAAAGAGCCAGTTAAATTTAGAATAACTACCGGTGGTGGGGAGGTGTATGATATAACACTCCCTTCTGGAACTTTTGACTTAGCCAAGGAGAACAATATTCCAGTATCAATAGAAAGGGAGGGTGTCGCTGTTCTGGAAAATGCAAATCTAAAGTTGATTCCACCTCAAAATGTTGGAGAAACCACAACAATCTACTTCGAGGGAGATGTGAAATTATTAAATGCATTGGCAAAATTAGGGCCTATAGGTTTGCCTGTTAAAGTTTGGAATATTGCTACAAATGGTGCGGGACGGGCATTAGAAAATATACCCATTATAGGCCCGTTTCTCAGTAAGTTAGTAGAAATTGGTTCTGGTAATTCTATGAAAGTACCTGTAAATTACAAGATTGCAGGACCAAACTAATTGTAATAGTTAACTTTAAATATATTAGTATTATATACAGTGGTATGATAGACTTGCGAAGAGTTGCCATTATCTTTGTAATTGCTGTTTTGTATGCCATATTTGTCAATGCATTTATAGGCGCTTTCTACACAGAGCCAAGGCAAGAGGATTATTGCAAAACAAGATTTTATGCTGAAAAGCCATACACTGCCCCTGTTGAAAGAAAAGACTGCCCTAAATACAATGAGCCTGCACAAGAGGAGCTGGACAAGTGCGCAGAGCAAAAAGGATATCCAGATTACCAGCGTGACGCTTTTGGATGCCCTGTAAAGTATACGGGCTGTAATTTCTGCCAGAGAGACTTTGACAATGCAAACCAGAAATATAACTTTACATACTTTATATTCTCCTCAATACTTGCCGTGGTTGGAATTGGCATAGGGCTTGTTCTGCCGACGAAAAACAGCTTAAATGAATGGATTGCAACTGGATTTATTTTAGGAGGATTAGTTACATTGTTCTTTGGCACTTTCAGATATTACCAGTACCTTGGAAGGTATGTAAAGCCTGTTGTAATACTTGCAGAGCTTCTGATTGTTATTTTCCTTTCTTACAAAAAATTGAGAGACATAAAATCAGTTGAGTCAAAACCAGCGAAAAGGAAAAGTAAATAAGCTTTCTTAACGTCGTTAATTCAGTTATTTTGTTTGATTACAATATGGTAAATAATTTTAAATAGGTTAAATTTATTTATTTACACTATAGAAAATAATTAGAAATAAAATCTTTAGGATTATAATATTTTATAAATGAAATAAGTAAAAATATATATTTTGTGAGTATACTTTATCTTCTTAACTTCTTCTCTGTCTCAAGAATCTTTAAAGTAGTCCTAATAACTGTGTCAGGATTTAATGAGATTGAGTCAATGCCGCACTGCACAAGAAACTGCGCAAAATCAGGATGATCAGAAGGGCCTTGGCCGCAGATGCCGACTTTCCTCCTGTGCTTTTTCGCCTTTTTTATCAGCTCGTGAATAAGGCTTTTCACAGCCTGGTTTCTCTCATCATAAAGCCTGCTGATCAATTCAGAATCCCTGTCCAATCCAAGTGTTAATTGGGTTAAATCATTGCTTCCGATACTGAATCCGTCAAATATTTTTGCAAATTCATCAGCCAGGATTACATTGCTGGGGATTTCAGCCATAACATAAATTTCCAAGCTATTTTTGCCCTGCACCAAGCCGTATTTTTTCATCTCTGCTATTACAGCCCTGCCCTCGTCAACAGTCCTGCAAAACGGAATCATGAGCTTTATATTTGTTAGTCCCATTTCGTCCCTTGCTTTTTTCATTGCCATGCATTCCAATCCAAATGCCTCCCTGTAGCTGCCTGCATAATACCTTGACGCGCCTCTCCATCCAAGCATTGGATTTTCCTCCTTCGGCTCAAATTCATTTCCCCCAATCAGATTCGCATACTCGTTTGTCTTGAAATCAGACATCCTTACAATCACGTCCTTTGGATAGAAGGCTGCTGCAATCATTGCAACTCCCTGGGCTAATTTCTCAACAAAAAAATCAACCTTGCTTTTGTAAGGGTATGCAAGCCCGTCTATGATTTCCTTTACCTTCCTGTCCCTGAGCCTGCTGTAATGAAGCAATGCAAGAGGATGCACTTTTATGTAAGAGCTGATGATAAACTCTTCCCTTGCCAGCCCAACCCCGTCATTTGGTATGAAAGAGAAGTCAAATGCCTGGTCAGGATTGCCGACATTCATCATTATCATTGTTTTGGGCCTTTTAAGCCTTTTCAGGTCTATTTTGCGTATTTCAAATCTCAATTTGTTTTTGTAGACCCTGCCAACCTCGCCTTCTGCGCAGCTTACTGTGACATCCGTGCCTGTCCTGATAATCTCTGTGCCGTGCTCTGTGCCGACAATTGCAGGAATTCCCAATTCGCGGGCAACGATGGCTGCATGGGCTGTTCTTCCCCCTTTATTTGTTACAATTGCAGACGCTATTTTCATTATGGGTTCCCAGTCGGGATCTGTTTTCTCTGTTATGAGCACTTCCCCTTTCCTGAAATGCCCTATGTCATTTACATTTTTTATAACATGGGCTTTTCCAGCCCCTATCTTTGTCCCTACGCTTAATCCTGTCAAAAGTACATTGCCTTTTTCCTTCAGCACATATTCCTCAAGAATATTCACATTCCTCTGGCTCTGCACAGTTTCAGGGCGGGCCTGCACAATGAAAAGCTCTCCGGAAATGCCATCCTTTGCCCACTCAATATCCATAGGCTTGAATTTCCCTGCTTTTTTTGAATAGTAGTCCTCGATAATGCATGCCCATCTTGCAAGCTGCAGGATTTCTTCATCGCTAAGAATAAACTTATAGCGCTTTTCATAAGGCACTTCGACATTCTCTGTCGTGTGCTTTGTGCCCTGCTCGCTGTACACCATCATTATTTTCTTGCTGCCGAGCTTCTTGCTTATAATGGGCTTGCAGCCTTTCATTAAAGCAGGCTTGAAAACATAGAACTGGTCCGGGTTGACAGAGCCCTGCACGACATTCTCTCCCAAGCCGTAAGAGCCGTTGATAAGCACAGCATCCTTGAATCCTGTTTCCGTGTCGATGGAGAACATAACTCCTGAGCATGCCCTGTCGCTTCTCACCATTTTCTGCACTCCGACTGACAGGGAGACTTTGAAATGGTTAAATCCTTTGTCAGCCCTGTATGAAATCGCCCTGTTGGTGAACAATGACGCGAAGCATTTTTTGGTTGCTTCAATCAATGAATGCCCCCCCCTTATGTTGAGGTAGGTTTCCTGCTGCCCTGCAAAGCTCGCATCAGGCAGGTCCTCTGCTGTTGCAGAGCTTCTGACTGCAACATCCGTATTTTGTCCATATTGCCTGCACAGCTTTTTGTAGGCTTTTGCTATTTCTTCCTTCAATTCCTTTGGCAGCTCTGCTTTCAAAATTGTTTCCCTGGCTTTGCGCCCTTTTTCTGTGAGATTCCTTATATTGCGGGTGTCCAGCCCGGTAAGAATCCTTTTTATCCCGTCTTTTATTTTTGCCTTTTCAAGAAAATAGTCATAAGCGTATGCGGTAACCGCGAAGCCATTCGGGATTTTGACGCCCTTTCCTGCCAGGTTGCTGTACATCTCGCCGAGAGAGGCGTTTTTGCCGCCTACAAGAGGGACATCCTCTATCCCAAGCTCGTCAAACCAAAGAATAAATTTTTTTGATTTCAAAACAAAACCACCTCTATATTAAATCATGGTTTATTTTACCAATATAAAGGTTGTGATTTAAATCAGTTCCTGACAAAAACCTTTAAATATTATACTATAACTACTTGCCTTGGGGTGTTTATTATGGCTAATTTCGTTAAAGTTGCTGGCACATCTGACTTGAAACCCGGGGAGAATAAGGTTGTCAATGTAAATGGCGCAGAAGTTGCCTTGTTTAATGTTGACAATGAGTTTTTTGCCACAACAAACATCTGCCCGCATAGGGGGGGACCTTTGGGAGAGGGCTTTCTTGAAAGCGATGTTGTAACGTGCCCATGGCATGGATGGCGCTTTAACGTCAATTCTTCGCGCCATAGTGGGTTATGACTGACATTGCATTAGCCATTCCTAGTTTTATAGCAAACTCTATGCTGTTTTTCCTTATCAAGCCTGATAAAAACGAAGCTGCAAAAGCATCCCCTGCGCCTGTCGTGTCGACAATCTTGACAAAAGGCGGCTTTGCAGAGTAAATGAATTTGCTGTCAATCACGTACAAGTCATTTTTGCCGTCTGTAATCACAACGATTTTCGGCCCCAAGCCCTTAAGCTTGAGCAAAAGCCCTTCGATTGAGTCATTGCCGACAAGAAGGCATGCCTCCTCTTTGTTTAAAACAAGCAGTTCAGTCCTGCTTATTATATGGCCCAGATGCCTGCTGCCCTTCTCTGCAAGATAAGTGCTCGGGTTGAAGGCAATTTTTATTTTGTTTTGCTGGGCGAACTCTGCCAATTTTTCAAGCGTGTGAAATGCCTCTTTCATCATGGCGCCGAAGTAAAACCATTTTGCCTTCAGTTTTTTGTAAGGTATGTCTTCCAGCTTCAGCTCGTCATTGATGCCTTTGTGCACCAGAATTGTCCTGTCATGCTCCAAAGTGTCGAGAATTACAGAATAGCCGGCATGCCCTTTTCCATGAGCGCAGAGCAAGTCTATTTTCTCTTTCTTCAGATTTTTGTGTATAAAATCAGAGTTTGTGCCTGTCCCAAGCTTTCCAATGAATCCAACCTTGTGCCCGAGCCTTGACAATGCAACTGCAGTATTTGTGCCCCCCCCTCCTGTTGTAAATTCAAGCTCGTCTATCAAAATCTTTGCTCCGCTTGGAAAAGCCAATAAGTCTGTTTCGCCTTTCGGGTCAATTATTTTTATAAGCTCAGAGAAATGTGTTTTTGCAAAAACATCAACTGTTGCAGAGCCGACTGTGATAACATCATACATAAAAAATTTATTTATTTACGGGTTTAAAAACTTATCCTATCAAGAATATCATGCGCATTCACAGAGCTCAGATATTTCTCAACGTTTTTATTTCGCAGCTTAACCATAAACATTGTCTTCAATGACTCTTTCTCATGGTTGCTCACCCTTGCAACTCTGTCGGCCTCAACCAAACCATAAGGGTAGCCTATAAAGATTGGATCAGTGCAGTTGCCTGCCAATTCATTTATTGTTTCCTCTGCTTTAGATTTCTGTATATTAAAAATCTCAAGCCTGAAAACGTGCCTTGATTTTGGATGGAACTTTGCAAAAAACATCTCTGCCTTGTGATTTCCATTGCTTATTTCAGCAATCGGATGGTAAAACCATGAATTAGGGGGGCTTATATTGCCCAGAACAGCGCTTAACAAATTCCCATTGTCTGTAAACAGGGAAGTTGTTTTGCTTAAGGCAGCCAGAATGACGTTATTTTTATCGCATGATTCGTACAAATCGCTTAAATACTTATTCTCGTTTGTCAAAGTGCTCTGCAAATTGCCGTCCAGTACAATTGTATCAGCTGTTTTATCGTCAGCGACAGATTTTGCAACTCTCAGCTCTGCAAATCTCCTTATTGCATTCGCAACGCTGCCTATCTCTGCGCGGTTTATTCCGAGCATTAAAGTATGGTCCAATGAGCTGAAGGACATTTCTTCCAAGCCGATTGAAGAATTTGTCTTGAAGAACGATGTTTTGTAGCAGATTTCATTACTCTCATTTATTGACTGCGTGAAAGCGAAAATTTCGTATTTTCTTGCTGTTATTCTCCTGTTATTCCGGTAAACGGCACAGCAAACCCTAATCAGATTAAGCGAAAAATTTGCAGAGCCTATTATTTCAGCGTTTCCGGCGTCCACAAAGGCAATTCTTTTATTTAAGCCTGTTTTTTCAATCTGATGAAAATTTTTCGCATCGATTTTGAACGCTTTGTAGCCTTCTCCGGAGAATTTGGCATATGCCCCTGTTAATGCCATTTTGTCGTCTGTAATTTCAAGTATTTTTTCAACAATTTCATCAAACATAATGTTCAGAATATCTTGACTGTTTTTTAACCTATTGGTTTGTATTTTTATCGTCGATAATTCAATCTCAAAAGTTAAATAAAAATGCCTATTTTCATAACTTTTTTAAATAAACGACTAAATTCTACAATTATGTACGAACTGATCATAACGGAAAAACCTAATGCCGCCAAGCGCATAGCGGAAGCTTTAGCCGACGGCAAGCCGATAAAGGAAATCATAAACGGAGTCCCGTACTACAAGCTCACGCACGGCAAAAAGGATATTGTTGTTGCGTGCGCCGTCGGGCACCTTTACGGCCTGGCTGAAAAGGAAAAGAAAGGATGGGTTTTTCCGGTATTTGACATAGAGTGGAAGCCTGTATCAGAAACTTCAAAGAGCTCCGCCTTTACAAAAAAATACCTGAATGCCATAAAAAAGCTCTGCAAGGGCGCAAATGAATTTACCGTAGCAACTGACTATGACCAGGAAGGCTCTGTCATAGGCAAAAACATAATTGAACTGGCGTGCCGCCAGAAGGATGCTTGCAGGATGAAGTTCTCGACATTGACAAAAGACGAATTGAGAGAGGCGTACAAAAACAAAAGCAAGCGCCTTGACTGGGAGCAGATTGAATCAGGGGAAGCAAGGCACTACCTTGATTTTTTCAACGGGATAAACTATTCAAGGGCTCTGACATCAGCCATAAAAAGCGTCGGCAGCTTTAAACTTATGTCAACCGGAAGGGTGCAGGGGCCTGCTTTGAAGATTATAGTGAACAGGGAGCGCGAAATAAGCGCATTCAAGCCAACGCCGTTCTGGCAGATTCAGCTGGGAGGTCAATTCAAAGAACATGTGATAACAGCATGGCACATTCAAGACAAGTTCTGGGAAAAAAGCAATGCTGATGAAGTTATTGAAAAGACAAAGAATGCCCAAGAGGCAAAGGTGGATAATCTGGAGAGGAAGCAGTTCAGCCAAATGCCGCCTTTCCCTTTTGACCTGACGACGCTGCAGATGGAAGCATACAGGTGCTTTAACATATCACCAAAGGAAACCCTTGAAATAGCCCAGGAGCTTTACACTTCAGGGCTTACGTCTTACCCAAGGACGTCAAGCCAGCAATTGCCGCAGTCAATTGGATACGGAAAAATACTGAAGGAATTAGCCAGGCAAAGGCAATATGCGGACTCGGTAAAATCATTGCTGAAAAAGCCAAAGCTTACGCCGAACAACGGCAAAAAAACAGACCCGGCGCATCCTGCCATATTCCCCACCGGAATCGGGGCAAAAGGGCTGAAGGAAAGGGAAGCCAGGATTTATGACCTGGTTGTAAAAAGATTTCTTGCAACATTTGCAGAGCATGCCGTGAGGGAAACAATGGCTGCAAAAATAAACTGCAATGGGGAGATTTTCATTGCAAAGGGAACAAGAACTATAGAGAAAGGATGGCACGTGTTTTATGCGCCTTATGTCAAGCTAGAAGAAGTTGAGCTACCTGACTTCAGGCAGAATGACAGGATAAAAGTCGATAAAATAGAGCTAATAAGCAAAGAGACGCAGGCTCCAAAAAGATACACCCCCGCTTCCATAATAAAGGAGCTTGAAAAGAGGAATTTGGGCACAAAAGCAACAAGGTCTGAGATAGTTGACACATTATTCAAGCGCGGCTACGTGCAGGGAAAAGCCATAGAAGCCACTAATCTTGGAATTTCAACCGTTGAAACGCTTGAAAAATACTGCCCGAAGATAATTGACGAGGAACTGACAAGGCATTTTGAGCTTGAGATGGAAAAAATAAGGGAGATGAAGCAGAAAAAAGAGAACATACTTGAGGATGCAAAAGAGGCCATAACAAAAATCATAAATGACTTCAAAGTGCATGAAAAGGAAATTGGCGCAGACTTGCAAAAAGCAAACCGGGAAACCCAGGATGAAATGGCTTTTCTCGGAATCTGCCCCGTGTGCAGGGAAGGGAATATTACAATAAGGAGGGGCAGATTCGGCAGCTTTGCAGCCTGCAACAAATATCCGGACTGCAAGACAATTTTTTCCCTGCCTAAAAATGCCCTGATCAAGCCTGCCAAAAAAAACTGCGAGATTTGCAATTTTCCGAAGGTTTTGGCGATAAAAAAGGCAAGGCAGCCGATGGAATTCTGCCTAAACTCAAAATGCCCGAGCAAGAATGTTGAAGGAGAGGCTGGCATCAAAGCAAAGGCTATTGCAAAAGGAGAGGTTAAAAGAAAATGCCCAAAATGCAATGAAGGGGATATTGTGTTAAGGAGCAGTATATATGGGAAGTTTTACGGCTGTAGCAAATACCCAAAATGCAGATATACGGAAAAATTAGAGAATAAGGAATGATTCTTATGTAATATTTATTTATACTTATATAATAATTTTATTTACTTTTAAATATATAATTTTACTTACAAAATATTTATACATACGCCATAAGACTATTTTCTTCAATTTTCATGAGCAAAATACATGATTAATAAGTATTATTTCTTATAAAATAGTAAAATTTATATAGTAGTTACACTTATAATAGGTAAAAGTACTTAGAAATGAAGAAATTAGTTAATAAAAATGATGAGAAAATTGGTGATTTAGCTAGTGACAAATCATTTCAGATTCTGAAATTAGCAATTGAAGAGATTAAGGAAAAATACAATCTTTCTTCCAATGAAATCTTATCTTTGGCTGAGGAAAAGCCAGTTTCCAAAGAGGTTTTGGTTCCTGTTTCTGTTTTTGAGAATGAAGAATTGAGTGCGCTGGAAAGCATTTGCAAGTACCTTAAGGAAGAGCTTGAGTTTAATTTTGCAAAGATTGCTTTGCTTTTGAACAGAAATCATCGCACGATTTGGACGACTTACAGCAATGCGATTGGAAAAGTAAAAGGAAGATTAATTGTTAAGGAAAGTCGTTACTTTGTTCCTGCTTCTGTGTTTGCTGAAAGAAAATTGAGTGTTTTGGAAGCGATTGTTTCGTATTTGAGGGAACGATACAATCTTCGTTATTCTGAGATTGCTTTGCTTTTGAATCGTGATGAGAGAAATGTGTGGGGCGTTTACCAGAGAAAATTGGGGAAGAAATGAGCTTGAGGAATAATTCAACAAAAAGAGAAATGATTTTGGTAATTGGGTTAATGCTTATTTTATCGTCTATGTTTGCTTACGCAGCAACTTCAATAGAATTGACTACTGGGAACTTTATCAACGTGTTTGGGAACTTGAATTTATCAGGGAATAATCTGGTTAATGCTGGCAATGTTTCAATTAGGGGAAATCTTTCTGTTGATGGAAACTTATCGGTTGATGGCAATACTTTGTTTGTTGAT
>JAGVXS010000005.1 GCA_018303685.1 Candidatus Woesearchaeota archaeon | reverse complement strand
TATTTTCGATACATTTATATATAGAAAATAACTACTATGTAATAATTACAAAGATGAAACTAATAGCCTTTGCGTTTGTATTTGCACTTTTATTGGCTTCGATTTCTTTAGCCGCAGGGCTTCAGATAACCGAGATAGATGTCAATGTTGACTATGACGAAGCCTACACTTACAGGGTTGAGGACAGGGACAGGATTGACTCCACATCTGTGCCTGCAACAAACAACTCGAAAATAGACGCAGATGTTTTGCCAGGCTCTAATTTAACTTTTACAGTAAGGGTTGAAAACACATTTACAGGCGAAGATCCTGACCTGAGGGGTGTTTTTGTAACCATGACCATAGAAGAGATAGACGACGGGGGCGATTTGGATGAGGAAAGCATAGACTTTGACTTGGAGCCAGGAAACGATAACAGGGTTGATGTAAAATTCAACATACCTCTTGATGTTGATTCAGGCACCTACAATGTGATTTTGGAAGCAGAAGGTGAAGATAGAAATGAAACATCATTTAATACAGAGCTTAACTTAAAGCTTGAAGTCAAGAAGCAGAATGCGACAGAAAAGCTAAATTAGTTGCTGAAATAACAAATGCCGGCTCAAACCCGGAAAATGAGGTAGCCCTTGAATTCAAAGCCACAAGCCTTGGCATAAACTCCTATGACAAGGACATTTCACTGCTGTCTTCTGACGAAGCCAGCGAAGAGGAAAAAACCTACGCAAAAATCCTGAACTTCGAGGTGCCGGATTTCCTAAAGGCAGGCAAATTCCCGATTTTAGTTAACCTTTACTGGAAGAATTTTGTCTTGTTCGACCAGAAGACAATGGATTTTGTTGTGAAAGACTGCGTTTCCGGGGCGGCAAAGGCAGAGCCGGAGCAGGAAGAAGGCAAAGAGACTGTTGAAGTAATCCAGCCTGAAGAAAAGCCGGAAGAGCAGAAAGAAGCACAAGGGCAGGTAACGGCTACAGAGGAAGTATCTGTTTTGAAATCGCCTGCTTTGCTTGCAATTCTACTAGGCGGATTTGCCGTTATAATTATTCTTGTGCTGGTTGCATTTGGGTACTTAAAAAGGGCAAAGCCACAATAAGATTTATATATTAATCCCAAAAACAAAAAAATGGGGTTGTTGTTTTGAAGAGATTGTTCATTGTCGGGTTATTGACAGCATTCAGCTTAATTTTGCCATTAAATGCCTATTCTGCGGTTTTGATTAATGAGTTTCTGCCGAACAGCGTAAACACAGATTATGAGTGGATTGAATTGCTTAATAATGGTTCTTCAGCTGTGAATTTGTCTAAATTCAATATATCAGAAGAATCTGCTTCAAAAAAATTTACAATAGGAGATATTACAATAGCACCAAATGGATTTGTTGTATTAGTTAGAAATGAGCTAACATTCAATCAGACATTTAACCTAAGTGGAATCACACTTATAGATTATGGAACTGCTGTTCCTTCTCTCAATCTAAATGATGGCGGAGATAGCATATTCCTTTACAATGATTCGGGGATTTTAGTTGATTCTGTTTTAAAATATGCCAATCCTGGAGAAAATATTTCTATAGGCAGGCACCCAGACGGCAGCCCCAAGACATTCAATCTTACTACATTAACCCCAGGCGCAAAGAACGACAGGCTGGCGCCAACTTTGAACAAATGGGTGGCTCCGCAAAGCAACAATACAAAAATAAGCGCCCTTGTGAATATAACAGTCAATATAACTGATGACACGACACAGGTTAATTCTTCGATTGTAAACTTTAACGGCACAAATTTCTCGATGGTGAAAGGTGGTGAAATCTGGTCATTTTTACTGAATACAAGCCCGTACATCCAGAAGCCTTATAACATAACTATTTTCTTTAACGACAGCTACGGGAAGGCAGGCTCTGACGCTTTGTTCAGCATAATGGTAAACAACAGCCCGTTTATATCGGCTTTTTCGCCACCAAACTTAAACCAGACTTTGCAGGAGAACTTTACATTAAGCTTTAATGTAAATGCGTCAGACCCTGACGATGCCTTGCTGAATTTTTCATGGTTTATAGACAACATGCTTAACAGCACGAACCCTGCCAACTTTTCCTACACTCCGGGATTCGAAGGCAATGGAACGCACATAATAAATGCAACAATAAAGGATTCTTCATCAAACCAAGTTTCAATAAAATGGACTGTCAGGGTGACAAACTTTAACAGGGCGCCTGTCCTGGATGATATACAGGACAAAACAGTCTCAAAGAACAAAAATCTAAGGTTTAACTTGACAGCAGCGGACTTTGACAACGACACTTTGGCATTTTCCAGCAATAAATCTGCAATTTCAATATCAAAAATAAACAACTCATTGGCGACTGTGTCTTGGACCCCTACAAACCTTGACTTGGGCAGCAACATAATAAACTTCACTGCAAGCGACGGCTCATTGATTGGCTCAAAGGTCATGGCTATAACAGTTGACTCTGACGGCAATGCAGCACCAGCCATCACCTCATCGCCTGTAAAATCAGGCACAAGGGACGAGCTGTACAGCTATGATGTTGATGCCACTGACGCTGACAATGATACCCTAAGGTTCTCCCTGAAAACAAATGCAAGCGGGATGTCAATAGACAGCGCAACCGGGGCGATAAGCTTCACCCCTTCAAGCACAGGCGTATTCTCAGTCAATGCCAGCGTGACAGACTTTGTCGAAACAGCAACCCAGCCGTACACGCTTACAATAATTGTCGGCAACAGGCTGAGGATAGAAGATGTTGATGTTAAAGTGGATGGCAAAAAAAGCAGCAATGTGGCGGAGAACTCAAAAATAAGCAAGGAGGCTGCACCGGGCTCTGACGTTGAATTCAAAATCACGGTAAAAAATAATTTTATAGCAAGCGACGGCATTGAGATAGATGACATCAAGGTTGAGACAACAATCGAGGACATAGATGACGGCGCTGACTTGGAAGAAGAGTCAAATGAATTCGGCCTGAACGAGCAGGACGACAAAACAGTCACTTTGAAATTCAAGCTGCCGCTGAACATTGACGAGGGCGATTATGATGTTTGGATACATGCCGATGGCGAGGACCAGAACGGCAATCTTTACGAGCGCGATTACAGGATAGAGCTTGAGGTGGAAAAAGAGAAGCACGACTTGAGGTTCATGGAATTTGAAGTGAGCCCAAGTGTGGTAAACTGCAACAGGTTCTTAAGCATAAAATATGAAGTAATGAACCTTGGGCAGGAGGACGAGGAAAACGCTCTTGTTGAGATAAAAAATGCCGCTCTTGGACTGAATTTTGCGCAGAAAGATATCTCAATTGATGGGGGCACCGAGGACAATACCTTTTCCAAGACAACAAGCTTCAAAATCGGCAATGACATTGAGAAAGGCGCTTACCCCGTGACGGCAAATATTTATTCCGATAACGGCAGGCTTCTTGGCGCAAAAACTGCCGAGATAAAGGTTGATGACTGCATAAAAATAGGAGAAACAGAAGAGCCGGAAGTTGTTTTGGTGACGGGGCAGGCTCAGGAAGAGCCTAAAAAGACGCAGGCTGTAAAAGAGCCGATTAGAGCAGCAAAAACTCAGGTTGTGGCAAAAGAAAGCAGCAACTTGCAGCTGCTTTTGCTGAGCAGCTTTGTATTGACAATGGGGTTTTTGGTAACAGCTATTATTTTGTTTTTAATTGCTTAGAACTAAATATTTTCACTTCCCGTGCTCTATGAACCTCCTCATTCTCTGCACAAAGTCATCTGCAATCTTGTAGTACCTGTCGAACTCCTCTCCTTTTATCTCTACAATCTCGCGGTGGGTGACCATTTTCATCAGCCTGTAGAAGTTCCTCATTATTAAAACATACTTGTGCTCAATCAGCTTTCTCTTGGCTAGCTTCTGCTCCATCAGGTCAGCCACGTGCTCAGGAGTCGGAGGAATCTCGCCTATTTTCATCAAAGCGGCATGCGCAGCGTCAATCACCGCCCAGTACAAGTCTATTACGCCCTGCAACAGGTGCCATTTTGAGTTGTGCAATGTGTTGGGCGCCCTTGCATAATAAGTCCATATTGATTCCTGCGTGGGCCTTATCCTTCCCCTTTTCAGCAGCGCCTGCATAGGGTCAAAAAAGCCCGAGTCAATCAGCGCAACTCCGTCCCTTAAAAGGTTGATTGCAACAGGGTCTCCATTTCTCATGTACTCCCAGAATGAAGTGAACCTCATAGTGGTGATGTGGAGCTTTGTGGAAATCCTGACAATTGATTTCTGCACAATCAGCCTATATGCCTCCACAAGCTCGGGAGACATGTTCATCAGCAAATCGTCAATAATCACAAGAACATCTATGTCTCCCCCGGGCTGCTTTGTCCTCCTTGCCGTGGAGCCGAATATGACTACCGCCCTTATAAGGCTGCCAAGCTCCTTGTAGACTTCATTGGCAAATTTGTAGGCTGTGTCAATATCCTCCTTGTAGTAGCGCTCAAGGTTTGGATGCTCTTTCTTTGGAATGTCAAACTTCATTATGCCCCTCTTTTTTAATAGCCTTTATTCTCTTGGTTTATATAATTATTGCTGTATATTTAAAAGGTTTTGTTGTGTTTAATTGATGGTGACAAAAAGGTTTAAAAAAGGCATTGATTCGCAAAACACTATGAAGGGAAATAATGCTTATGCAGCCAAAAGCAAAAGTGCTCAATTTATGCCTTATGCCGGGGAGGTAAGAACCATAAAGAGAGATGTAAATCCATACGGCGCAAAAACCCCATTGGGCGTGTTTTTTTACCTTTTGCGCAATGACTTGATTCTGCGCACCAATCCAGCTTATGCAACAACCACAGAAAGCAAATTTGAAGGCGATTCGGCATATAATGTTGCAGCAGGAAATACAGGAAGCGAAATAGAAGCAAAACCATTTGTCATGCCGGGCCTGCAGGAGCCCCAAAGCCAGGCCGGCAAAAAGCAGCCTTACAGGCAGTACGGCCAGCCTTATTCAGACGACAAGCCATTTGCAATAAAGCCGGTAATAAAAGGCACTTACAGGGATTTATTTGAAAAAATGTCAGGCAGGCAGAGGGGCATTTATAGTGGAATAACGGCAAATGCAACTAGCAGTATAAAAGCAAAATTGAATTACAATCCTTTGCAAAATCAAAGTTCTGAAAATAAAGCATCTTATGAAAGGCTTTACGATAAAATCCGGAGGGCTTTGTACGGGCTGTTTCCAAAAATCAGCGGTTTTTACAAAAGTTCATCAGAATCTTTCAAAAGTCTAAGGCAAGGCGCGCAGGAATTATACAGGGGCGAAGCCGCAAACCACAATGAGCAGAAGTATCAGGATTTCGAGGATGAAAACTTAGACAGAAAAGTCATAAGCTTGGATGCCTATCGCAAAAGGCTGCAATACAAAACTGCAAAGACAACGCTATACATAACCCAGCCCAGCAGACTCGAGGAGATAGCTGAAGAAAGGTTAGCGGCATAAACCAAAATATTATAAAACAATAATAATTATTTGCATTATGATTCAACAGCTCCAGCAAATATTCCGCTCAGTCACCAAATCCCTTGAAGTTCTTTATGTCATTGAGGGAGTCAAGCCGTGCGCAAGAATCCTTGCTTTTGAGGATGAAATTGGGAAGGTTACGGATTTCTTAAGTGAAAACGGCATATTTGCCGCTGTTTCAGGCTTCAAGGTTGCAAAGCAAAGCGCGCAAAGCGGATTCTATTCCGACAAATCAATAAAAATCCCAAAAGACTCTGCTGAAAAGGGCTATTTTTTTGTTTATTTGTCAAAAAACAGGGAAACTGCGGAAAAGGCAAGGCTGGCAGAGGAAAAAAACAACCATGCGGAACTGGGCTTGCTGCTCGGCTACCCGAAATGCTGCTGCGGGTTTTTTGAAAAGAATTTCAATGAAAAGAACACCGACTTGACCTTAAAGACGCTTGAAAATTCCAATGGTTATGAGTTTCCTTTTCACAATAACATTGCGGCAAGGCATTTTGACGTAAGTTTACTGAGCCATTTTCCCCATAATTTTCAATGCGAGCCATCTATGGAGATTGCAAAAAATAATTTAAGAGTAATTAAAAATTACTCAGAACAGATTGCAGCAATGTTTTCCGGAATTCTGCAGGGAGTTGTGGTTTACACAATGAACGAAGGGATATTTCTGCTTAGAAAATACGAGAAAATTGGCAATGAAATTATTTACGGCGATGTATTGGCTACAACAAAGAGCAAGCTGTATTATTTGCTTTCCTCGAATAAAAAGCTGAAAATTATCGATAAAAACAGCTTTTTTATAGAAGCTATAAATGTAAAAGGGAAGGATTATGGAGTGATGGTTTTTGCCTAGAATACACGCTTACCAAAGTGCCGTTAACCAAAAAACTGTGCTCTCTCTTTAAAAACCTCGGCTGGAAATGGTGCCCATAGTGTATAAGCCACCCTTTCATCTCTTTAAGCAATTTGTTTTCCAAGCCCCTTTCCATAGGCGTGTCAGGGGCAATAAACAAGGCATCATATTCTGAAAAATCGTGCTGGAAAAAATCCTTGTTGTGAAAAACCGCATTGTTTATTTTAAGATTGTTTTTAACCTCAACTGCCCTGCTGTGCAGCAAATTGTCAATCTCGACGCCTTCGGCATTTTTGCAGAACAAAGAGGCAATAAGCACGACCTTTCCGTCCCCGCTTCCGATGTCAAGGAAATTATTGAACTTGCGCAGTCCTATTCTTCTGAAAGCGTCGTAAATCTCCTCAGAAATTGACGCATTCCAGAATCCTTTTGCTGTGCTCCGCATCGGCAATTTTCCTTTTCTGAGCATCTCCCTGTAGAAATTGTCGTATTCTGTTTTTATTTGGGCAAAAAGCAAGTCGTTCATTTTGATTTATTGTTTTTTTCTGATTTAAATAAATTGTTATTGCATTTCCAACCCCAAACCGCAAATTATAAATATAACTATAAACTTTCTATTGGATATAATATCCAATAGGGTGGTATTTTGAATGCTAAAACATTAAGCGACAGGATTGCAAAGGATTTCTCTGTGATTAAGCTGAAGAAAGCTGTCATTAAAGTCCCGAAGCTCAAAGCTGTAAAACCAAAAGCCAAGCCCAAAAAACTCGATGAAATGCCTGTCTCCTCTGTCATCAATATTCTTATAAAAAGCGCTGTTGAAAAGGCCAAGAAAGAAAAAAGAGAGAAAGCCGCGCTTCAGGACGACAGAAACTACATTATTCTGAAAGATGATAAGATAAAATCCATTGGCGGCTACGGCGCTGTTTCCAAAAGCTATGGGGCTTCACCGCATTCCTCATATGTTGACTATGGGAAGATATTCAGCTATCTTGGAAAGTTCAGGGCGCAAAGCGCGTTTGAGAATTTTGACGGCAGCCATGTCGAAAGGCTGAATAGGATAATGGAGCAGGGCAACAAATCTTACCTTATAGACAAGGAAACCATGGACAGCGGGGTAAAAAACATAAAGTATTTTATCAATGGCCCTCTTGCAGCAGGCCCTGGCTCGGTTCCGCTTGGAGGCATGAGCTCTGCAGAATGGGAGAAATTCAAGATGTGGATGATTGTGGACTATGTGATGTTCAGTCTGAAGATGAGCACACTATGACTACATTCCAACATATCTCTTTATCTGGTGTATCACTGCCCTTGTGGCATTGGCTATGCTAAGGACTTCCGAGCTGGCAGTCTGGTATTTGGTCTTGTCCAGCCGCATGCCTATCTGGTCAACTGCCTTTATGTGCTCCTCCCTTAAAGCGCCTGTTGCTGCATATCCAAGCATCTTCTTTGAGCTGTTGTAGTCATAAAGCGCCTGCGAAAATAAGTTATAGTCTCCTGAGCCTCTTGCCGCAGCTCTGCTTTCTTCCCTTGCAGTCTTCTCAAGATTTTCCCCTCCTGCCTCAAAAAGCCTTGAAATGTCAACAGCCTTATGCTCAGGCGTTATATCCTCTGCTATCTTTCCTGTCCTCAGTTCCTGCATGGACTCTCTTATAAGCCCCTCTATCTCACTGGCTTCCTTTTTCCGCTCTTCCTCAAGCTGCCTGAGCTTCTTTATCCTTTCTTCAGGAGACAGCTTGTTTAGCTCCTTTTTGTTAAGTGGCATTTTAGTTTATTATTTTCATTATTTTTAGTCGATAACATGCTAATTTATTTAAACTTTTGTGATAGAAATTATATAAAAATTATAAATAGCCTATTCCAGCGGCACAGCGCTCCACAATGTCCAGTCGTTTGACGGCGCATAGCCTCCAAAAACATAGTAAGGCGGCTTGTTCTGCCCGAAGAAAGAGTATTGGACATCAGCCCATGTCTGCGGAACGCCCCCTCCCCTAAAGCCCATGCCGTAAATCGGCGAGCCGAAAAAGCGCCATGTTTTCATCAGCCCGTGGAAGTCGCTCAAGTCAGTCGAGGCATCGGCTCCAGGCTCCACGGTAATTGCTTTTTGATAGCCATATTTCTTGAGTATTGCCATTATTTCCTTTATAGGGCTGTTGCCCTGCCCGGGCGCAAGGTGGTCGTCATGATATCCAAAATTGTCTGCAAGGTGCACGTTGCCAACCATCTTCTCTTTTGCAAGGCTTTCAACCTGGTCAAGCACCCATTTCCTGAATGAATCATCATTTTGCTCCCTGGTTTTTCTTGGATCATCCTGCCAGTACTTGCGCCATAAATTAATGTGCCCTGTATCCAAAGTTGCCTTTATGTGCCTCTCTGCAAGCTTTTCAGCTTCGTCCCTGCTTACGCCCATGTAATAGGGGTTTGGCTGCTTTATTCCCTTTTCAAGCTTTTCAGGAGTCAGCTCTTCCGGAGCCATGCCTGCCCCATACTCAATCTCGGGCTTTGTGAGCATATCAACCATCTTTTCCCTTGACTTCTTGACAATCCATTTAAGCTCCTCAAGATGCCCTCCGAACCTTTCAGGGAATATGTGCTCTATTGCAAGCGTCACAGGATTGTCTGAATCTCTTGTTTTTCTTAAAGCTTGAATGCCTGCCTCTGCATACATCCTTACACCATGCTTCTCAAGCCTCTTTATTGGGGTGATTATATGCTTCTTTGTCTCAGCTGTTTCCTCTGCCTGCTGCTGCTGCGACAAAGATGACTGCCTTGCAAACTCAAGCCTTTTGTTGGCTTCTATAAGCTGCTCTTTTATTATGTCAACAGGGTGCTTCATTTCTGTTGGCAGTATTCTGGCACTGTACTGCGCAAGCTCCTGGTCTTCCCTGAAAAGCTTCCACTGCTCATCCTTGGGAATTGATTCGCTTAACTTTTCATAGAATTTCTTTGCCTCTTCAAGCTTCTTGATTATCTTCAAGTCCCTGTCTGCATCTCTTCCATAGTACAGCGCCCATCCTCTTGCATTTGCCTCATTGGTTTCAAGCGTTGAAAGGAAATATGCCTCTTCAGGGTATCTTTTCTCATAGTAATCGGGCTTTCTTCTATACTTTTGTTCAAACCATTTGTTATATTCCTCAGACTCTTTCCTGAAGTAATCATAAGACTTGGGCTCAACCTTGAACCTTCCGGTTGCAAAATCATACTCAGGAACCCTTCCTCTTGATGTGTCATAAGGATTGCTTATTTTTCTTCCTTCATAATCAACATAATCATTTTCCTCAATCCAAGCCCTGTTGCCATCTTGGTCTATGCCCGATTTACCTTGTCCTTTGTGCCTCAGCCACACAGGGTAAGAAGCAAGCCTGTCCTTTTGCATGGTTTCAAACTTTGCAGAGGTCCTGTCATCCATAAGCTCAAAGCGCGCGTCAATTTCCTGTGTATGAGCCTGCTTGAACAATAGCCTTCCGCTTTGGTCCCTTGCAAGGTTAAGCCTTCCACTTTCATCATCAAGGTACATGTCCGTCATCGGGCGTTCGAATTCTCCTGAATGCACAACAACAGAGCCCCCGCCCAGGTCGCCCTGAAAGTCAATGGCTCTTTTCAACTCAAACAAGTCCTGTGTTGCACTATACAGGGAAAAGTTGCCCCTTTCATCCCTGCCCATCATTCCCATCAGCCCAAAAGAGGCATGGGTTGTAAACTTAACCTCGTTTGCCAGTGAAAGCTCCCTTATTGCCTGCCTTTGGTCCTCTCCAAACATCTCAGGAGTCTGCGCATTTCTCTGCCCGCTCCTGTAACCTGGAAACTGGATTTCTATATTGCCGGCCCCCATCCTTATCTTTGAGTAGATGCCTGCGACATTTGCAGCAGAAATTCCCATCGGCACAGACATTCCAATGTCCTTCACTCCCAATTCAGCTCCGTAAGGCGGCTTCTCCCCGTAGCTTTGCGGGTCCATTGCATTGAAGTAATCCACCATCGGATGGTGGGAGTAATA
>JAGVXS010000031.1 GCA_018303685.1 Candidatus Woesearchaeota archaeon | reverse complement strand
ACTTCTTCAAGCTTCTTTAAATTCCACTTTATCGAGTCTGATTTTTTCCTTAGTTCTCCATTTCTCAGGTGCAATTTCAAAAATTCCCCGTAAATGTCATGCACCAATTCCTTGATTTTTTCAGCCTCGCCAAACTTCTTGTGTATAACATCATAGATTGCTTTCCTCACAAGCTCGCCTGTCAGGTCGCACAGCCCTGACAAATAGTCCTCTGCAGAAACATTAAGGCTCGCCCTTGTCGGGACTTTATTGTTCTTTACAAACTCGTAGAAAGCAATAGCCTCAACATACTCCTGGAATGCAACGGCATTGATGTTTGTATCTGTATTTATGCTGACTTTTCTTAATTTCTTTACTTTGTCCTTTATCGTTTTTATTGCAGACTCCGCTTCCTTCAGGTCATTCCTCTGCGCAGCATAAATAACCTGCTTTGAAAGGCTTATTATTTCCCTTGAGGTTTGTATCACTTCCTCTCTTTTCAAGTCAATATCATGCATTTCCTGCCTTATTTTGCCGAATTCCCTTTTGTTCAACATAAAGGTTAAGGTTGCTGTTATGTTTATAAAGGTTTTTAGTGTATCCGAATCCAAACCCAAAAACAAAAAGTTTAAATACCCATTTCAAGCATTGAAACTTCATGGCTATAGATGCTCCAGTCACCCCATTCAGGCAAGTCCTTGTTTTCTTTGACAGCATCGGCTTGTTTGATGTTGTGCTGCCCTTCATTCTTGTTTTTACCATTGTTTTTGCCATACTTGAAAAGACCAAAGTGCTTGGCACAGAGGACATTGAAGGCAGGAAATACACCAAAAAGAACCTGAATGCAATAGCCTCTTTTGTCATGGCATTCCTCGTTGTTGCCTCATCGCAATTGGTGGAGATAATCACAACAGTCTCTTCCCAGGCAGTAGTTGTCCTGTTTTTGTCGGTGCTTTTTTTGCTTCTTGTAGGCTCTTTTTACAAGGAAGGCGAGCCTGTGTTCCTTGAAGGGGGCTGGAAAATTGTCTTCATGATAATAGTTTTCATCGCCATTATAGGCATCTTCCTCAATGCAATCAAGACAGAAGACGGAAGGACATGGCTTGAAAGGCTGGGGGACTTCACAGGCACAGGCGG
Organism: Candidatus Woesearchaeota archaeon; assembly: GCA_018303685.1. GTDB lineage: Archaea > Nanobdellota > Nanobdellia > Woesearchaeales > GW2011-AR4. Next base: position 9,188 of record JAGVXS010000031.1, on the reverse strand, counting down.
CGATGAATTGGCAGGCTCCCTGATTTTGCTGGCCTTGGTTGTGCTTTTTATAATCTACGCAACAAAAGACACTGCAAAAGAGGCAAAGCATTAAAAATTTAACAAAATTTATATACTAATATCAAAATAAAAAGCTAAAGAGGTTAAAAAATGGCAGGTTCAGAGGCTCTAAAGCTTGAAGGTTTTCTCAGGGTACTTGAGAGATGGGGACTTACAGATGTATTGCTGCCATTCCTGCTCATATTCACTATTATATTTGCAACACTCCAAAAAACCAAGATTCTGGGAGAGGACAAAAAGAACCTTAACGTCGTCATAGCAGTTGTGGTTGGCTTGCTTGTTGTTGTGCCCCATGTAACCGGAAGGTTTCCCAATAATGCAGATCCTGTTGTGATTATCAATGACGCATTGCCCCAATTATCGATAGTCCTCGTTGCAGTCATATTCCTGCTTATCCTCATAGGCATTTTTGGGCAGGATTACGTGTTTTTGGGCGTTACAATGCCGGGCTGGGTTACCCTTATATCATTTGTCATAATTGTCCTTATTTTCGGCGGCTCAGCAGGCTGGTGGCAGGGCGACTTCGGGCAGACGCTGGAGAACTTCTTTGGCACAGAAGGCGTAGCTGTATTCATCATGATAGTCACTTTTGGCATTATTATTGCATGGATTACCAGCGAGTCAAAGGAAAGGGAAGACAGGACGGTACTCAACAGGCTGGGCATGGACTTCAGCAAGCTTTTCGGCAAAAAATAGGGCAAGATGGCAACTTTTCTTGATGTGACAGGATTGCAGTACTTCTCAAGCATTTTTGTCTTTATTTTTGTGTGGCTTGTTGCTTATGCCACACTGCTCTGGACAAGGGTTCTGGGCGACAACAAGTTTATCAGTGCGCTTGTCGGCTTGCTGCTTGGGATATTTGTTTTGATATCTCCCATTGCAACAAGCGTTGTTGCGGATGTTGCGCCGTTCCTTGCAGTCATTTTCCTTTTCATAGTTTTGATAAATGTCGCTATAAAGATGCTTGGCGCGGATATAGAGGCTTTTCCGGCTCTTAAAGGCATTTTCATAGTTTTCATAATTCTTGTAATATTCATTGCAGCAGGGCTGAAGATAAGGGAGAAAGCAAATGTGCCTTCAGAAACCCAGACTGACTTGTCCAAAACAGTCAATTTGATTTTCCACCCGACTTTTCTTGGCATAATACTGGTTTTTGCAATAGCTGTTTTTACTATTGCATTGCTGGCGAGCAGAAGCGCTTGAAAAATAAATTTAAAAACAGCCAGATTATTCTTTGAATCATGAATAGCAATTCAAAAACCTTGCGTGATATAACCGTTAAATGGCTTTATAAGGTTGCTAATGCTCATGGAGCAGATTCTTATATAAAGAATAACGACTGGAAAAAATTCCAGAGTGTTTATGAGTTTCTCCATATCATGCGAGGAATTGACACAATTTATCTTTATGGCGAAGCACTACATAAGCCTAAGAGATATGGAATTCTGCAAGTTCTGGGCATCAGCGGTGAAGCTAGCATTCAGAGTTTAGAAGGTGAACTCTCGCAAGCTGCAGGCGAAGGCAGGATTACCATTACAGATTACAACTCTGTATGGGCTATAATTAAAATTGAGACAATCCTTGTTTTTAATGGGAGTCATTCTGCGCGATTTCAATTAAGCGGCAACCGCAAGAAAAGCCAAATTACAAAATATGACGTGGAATTAAGCTTGATGGTGGATGAAGAATTCAAGCGGCAATTAAAGCAAGGCACATTTAAAACTTATTAAGCAGTCCTATTTCTTCTGCTCTCTATACCGAAAGGTTTTTAAATAGGGTTATATTACCCTATTAATAGGTTATAAATACCCTATAAGGAAATGAAAGCAGTCCAATACCAGATGACAGCGCCCAAGCAAAGCCACATTGAAATAGTGAGATTTCTGTCAGAGAACATCAACAGGAAGTTTACCCAGATTCAGATAGCCAAGGGCATAGGCAAGGGCAAAAGCTACAAGAATGTGAGGGAAAGCATCAAGGAGCTTGTGAAATACGGCGTGATTGACACAGAAGGCGTAGGCCCATACGTGCTATGCTCATTAGACATTGACGAGCCTGCAACAATTGTGTATGTTGCTTTTGCAGAGCATTCAAAAAAATACGCAATTTACAAAAAAGCCGCCGATATCAGGGAAATCTGCGAAAGATTGATAAATCAAATAAAACAGCATACTCCATTCTTTGCAATGCTGCTGTTTGGTAGCTACGCAAAAGCAACATTCCATGAAAAATCTGACATTGACTTAATAATTTTAATAGAGAAGAAATATCATGACGACATTAAAAGGGAAGTATCTTCCCTGCAGTCTATTTATGCTAAAAAGATAAATGCTTTTGCAATGGCTAAAAATGACTATGAAAGCATGCTTGCAAGCAAAGAAGAAGTTAACATAGGCAAAGAATCTTTAAAGAGCCATGTTCTTCTTTACAGCGCTGAAATTTATTATCAAATTGTGAGGGATGTTTATGGCAAGGGACAAGCACAAGGTAGCTGAAAACGTCAACGGGCACATAAAGAAAAAGGAAATCATAGAGAATCACCCTACGATAGCTTCTCTGGCAACTTTATTCTTGCAGAAAGGTGAGAGGGATTTGCAGGTTGCAACGGCAAATTTCGACTTTGGCAAGGAAGAGAAAAACAGCAATTTGAAATCCGCTTTCTTCAACTGGGTTATTGTGATAAGCTATTACTCCATGTTTCATTCTGCAAGAGGCGCTCTTGCTAAAATCAAGGTTTACGTTTCAGACGAACATGTTCATGAGGCGGTTTTGAACGGGATGTATCATTACTATGCTTATAATGGAGTCATTGAAAAAAAGATTTATTACATGCTCGAAGATGCCAAAGAAGCCAGAGACAAAGCAATAAAGCTTATAGAAAAGCTTGAAGATGCAAGATCGGACAGAGGCAATGTAAATTATGAAGTTGCTCAGGCAGTGGCAGAAAGAACTGCAAAAAGCTCAATTGACAATGCGAAGGAATTTATTGAAGCCATGAGAGCATTGATTAAGTAACTTAAATGCTCAAAACAGATTAACTTTTATGAATATGGAACTAGAAGAAAGAGAACAATTAAAAAATCAATTTAAAAAGAAGAATTAACCTTATTTCTTTTGCGGTTCTTTATATCCTTTCGTCATCCTGTCCAGCTTGTTCACGCTCTCTGTGAGGCTTGGAAGCACCTTCTGGAAAACCTTTTCCATAGCCTTTACCTCTGTGCCGACATCGACAATGTTCTGGTCGTAGGCGGAAACCTTGGCAAGCATGCTTTTTGTCAGAGAGTCAATGCTTAATCTCATGTCCATAATCTGCTGCTCGAGCTTTGCAAGCCTTTCCTCGCTCTTGTCCTTCCATTCTATGACTTTCTTTATGTCCTTTGCCAAGTCTTCCCATTTCTCTTCAATTATGGCTTCTGCAACCTCCTGTATCCTTTCCTCGTCTATTGAAGTCGGAGTCTGGATTTCCCTGGGCGCCTGGAAGCCCTGCGACGGCTGCTGCTGGTACTGTTGCTGCTCATAGCCATAGTCCTGCATTCCTGCTTCAGGCTGCTCAACGCGCTCATTTGCCTCGAAGCCGGTCAAGCCGGCCTGATTTATAGCGTCAAATATCTGGTTGGTGCTGTAGCCCTGGCTTTGAAGTGTCTGCACAATCTGGTTGTTTGTATAGCCCTGCTGCTTCATCATCAGAACCTGCTCGATTGGGGATTGGGGCATGGGCATCGGCTGCTGCGACTGCAGCTCAGGAGGCGGCAACGGCACATCCAAAGATTCCCCTTTTTTTTTCTTTCCAAGCTTAAAGAAAGCCATCAATGCACCTCTCTTTTGATGCCATACTTTCCATAAACCTATTTAAACCTTTCTATTGCCCTTTTTTCTCGAGAACTTCATTGATAATCTGCTCCACTTCATTCTGGGTCACAAACTTTACGGGGTTCCACAAGTTGATGTACTTCTCTAGCACCTTGACTTCGTCTTTTCTTGCAGTTGTCTGCAGCTCCCTTATTATAAGGAGCATCTTGTCCCTTAGCTCTTGCATCTCCTTCCTTATTTCGCTGATGTCAGACGCTATAGTCTTGATTTCGGCAGAGTAGTGCCTGTTCTTCGCTATGATGTTCTCCTCTGTGACCTGGAAAAACCTCCTTAGGTTTGTGAAGCCCTCCTCGAGAAGCCTGAGTCGCCTGCTTAATGTGTTTATGTCGGTTGTCATGCCGCTGAAATCAGGCGCTTCCGGCTGCTGCTGGTGCCCGAATTTCAGGATTCCCTCGTGCCTTTTCGGCGGCGGCGGGGGCAGAGAAGATTGTGCGTCCATGGTAAACCTCTTTTTTGAATTTTATTTATTGCTTTTTATTTAAACTTTGCCATTTCAGTAATAGCCTTTCAAGTCCTCCTCAATCTTATAGACTTTTTTCGCGTCTTTTACAATGCCCAAGCCAACTTCTTTGGTTAAAATCCCCTCTTTGTTATGGCTTAATATGCCTGTTGTGCCGTAAAACGGCAGCGCAATCTGGCTTCTGCCCAGCAATGTGTCTTTTGCGCCGTTTGAATTGAAACTGCCTGCTGCGTTGCAGTAAACAAATACTGCATGGCTTTCAATCGCCCTTGCAGAAGCCAAGGCATCAACCTCTTTTGGAGTTTTGTTTTTGAAATACTTGTTGCTGTAAATCCGGTCATAAGAAGTGGATTTTGAGCTCCAGAACGAGGGGCAGAATATAATATCCGCATTTTTTAGCATCAGTTTTCTTGTTATTTCAGGGTACAACAAGTCGCGGCAGATTTCAATCCCTATGCTGCCGAGTTTGGTCTTGAAAACAGAAACATTATTTCCAGCTGTCAAATACTTAGCCTCTGATTTCTGAACAAGATGATTTTTTTTGTAATTGCCGGCAATCCCGCCTTTATCATCGAACAGGTAGCTTATGTTGTAGAAATTGCCGCCGATTTTCTCTATTACAGAGCCCATTACTGAGAGAATACCATAATTTTCGGACAGCCTGGAAAACAGCCTTTTTGCCTCTATTGGAATTTTTGGGTCATATTTTTCTTTGCTTAAAGGGCCTGTCAAAAACACTTCAGGAAAACATATAATACCACAATTATTTTTATTGGCTTTTTTGAAGAATTGCTCTGCTTTAGAGATGTTTTTATTGAAATAAGGGCTTACTTGGAATTGAACTGCGCAGATTTTTGTGATGGGCATTCGGCATGAGGATGCGTTGTTATATTTATTTTTAATGGATTTAAAACCGCAACCTTTAAATACACATTATATTAGGAAATAATATAAACTACAGAAAATAATATAAAATATATTTTATAATATACAAAATATGAAAAAGCCGATCAGCGCGACAATTGACGAGGATATCATAAACTGGATTGAGAAGGAAATAAGCAACACTAGGAAATACAGGAACAAGTCCCATCTCATTGAAATCGCGCTCGACGCTTTAAGAAAAAAAGAGGTCAGGAAATAATGGCATTGTTCGGAGAAACCAAAAAGCCTTTCACTTACGATGTCACAAGGGAAGGCGAGGAAATAATACTCCTCATAGACATGGAGCAGTACCCCCATATACCATCTCTGGAAGACGACCCAGTGTGCATGTCAAGGACAATGGACATTCTTGCAGAGGCAGGCGCTGTGACAAAGATTGTCTACACCCAAAAAAGGAACTACGAGTATGACTACAGCCAGGCTTTGATGGTACAGGAGATTGCAAAGCTTTACTCCCAATTGACAAAAAGAAGGGACTTGCTCGGCTATTCAACTTTGCTGGCAGACCCCAAATGCACAAGATGGGCGGCGCAGTGGTATTCAGGCATACAGAATATAACAGCTGATCTGCTCAAAAGGGATCCGATTGGAGCGTATGTCGAGCTTAAAAGGACAATAAGGGATGAGAGGATAAAGATTGACAGGACAGTTGACCAGAATTACATAAGCTGCTCCAAGAAATACATTGCAATACTCAACTACCTCATGGGGCTTATGGAAAGGACTAAGCTTATCGGCTCTGCAAAGCCTTACCTGTCGGGCTACAAGCTCGGCGACAGGAACGTTTACAGGCGCATTTTCACTCCTGACATAAGGCCCGACTTCATGTTCACAAAGCTTATGGCGGCTTTTCCTCCAGAGGCAGAGGAGATTGACAGCTATGAGATTGACAAAAACACAGAAGTCACGATTTTTGAGCTGCCGGACAACGTGCAGTACCTCTACCACCTAATTCCGCCGGAGTTCAAGCTGACAGAGGAAAAGTACGAGATTCTTGACACTGCAAGAAAGATAATGGCAGAGCACAAGCCTACAAGGCAGGAATTCATTGACCCTGAAAGAATGCGCCAGGTTTTTTACAATATAGGCTCTGACTTGATTGAGGAGCTTGTCAATTACAGAAATTTAAGATTAACAGCTGCAGAAATAGACGAGATGACTAAAATTCTTGTAAGATACACAGTCGGCTTTGGCTTGATAGAGGTGCTTTTGCAGGATGAGAAAGTGCAGGATATCACAATAAACTCACCGCTTGGAGAAACACCAATGTTTATAGTGCACCAGGATTATGCAGACTGCAAAACCAATATAGTTCCAACTGTGCCTGAAGCTGACTCATGGGCATCCAAACTGAGATTGATTTCAGGCAGGCCATTGGACGAAGCCAACCCGATTCTTGATACAGAACTAATAATTCCTGGGGCAAACTCAAGAATTGCGGTAGTTGCGCCTCCCTTAAACCCGAGCGGCTTGGCTTTTGCATTCAGGAGGCATCGTGACAAGCCATGGACATTGCCCTTATTCATACAAAACAAGATGCTCAATCCATTGGCAGCCGGCATATTGAGCTTTTTGATTGACGGCTCAAGGTCTCTGCTTATAGCAGGAACAAGAAGCGCAGGAAAAACCAGCTTATTGGGTGCAGTTTTGGTGGAATTAATGAGAAAATACCGAGTCATAACAATAGAAGACACTATGGAATTGCCTACAAATTCATTAAGAAAGCTCGGCTACAACATACAGTCAATGAAAGTGGCTGCTGCTCTTACTAAAGGCAGCTCAGAAGTGCCTGCTGACGAGGGCATAAGGACAACGCTGAGAATGGGTGACTCTGCATTGATTATAGGCGAAATCAGGAGCAAGGAAGCACTGGCTTTATATGAAGCAATGCGAATAGGCGCATTGGCAAATGTTGTTGCAGGCACAATACATGGCGACTCCCCTTATGGTGTTTTTGACAGGGTTGTAAATGACTTAGGAGTGCCAAGGACAAGCTTCAAGGCAACAGATGTTGTTGTTGTTGCCAATCCCGTAAGAAGCGCAGACGGCCTGCATCGATGGAGAAGAGTCACTCAAATAACAGAGGTGAGGAAGCAGTGGGAGCAGGATCCCTTGGTTGAGAAGGGCTTTGTGGACTTAATGAAGTATGATTCAAGAAAAGACGAGCTTGAGGCAAGCGAGGAGCTTACCAACGGCGATTCCGAGATACTGAAAGCAATAGCAGGCAATGTAAAGGAATGGGCAGGCAACTGGGATGCAGTTTGGGACAACATAATGCTGAGGGCAAAGATAAAGGAAACTCTTGTAGGCTTTGCAGGCAAAACAGGCAATCCGGGGCTCCTTGAGGCGGACTTTGTGATCCAGAGCAATGACCAGTTCCACAAGATATCGGAAAGGGTAAAGGATGACATAGGGACTCTGGACTCTAAAAGGATACTCTTTGAATGGAATGAATGGCTCAAGAGGCATGTCAAGAGGATGGATTTCCACAGCAAGTTATGATTAAAATATTCCAATTTGAAAATTATCAAAACTATTAAATCCAAAAAAAATCCAAAAAAAGAGGTGAAAGTAAATTCTGTAGAATATGTCCAAGGAAATAGACAGGCAGAAGCTGCTGGACTTGATGCAGATTTACAAGGCCCACCTTGAGAAAGAGCTGGGCGCAAAGCTTGACGATAAGCCTTCAAAGCCTACAACCAGGGAGTACCAGGAGTTCAAGGCGGAGTTTCTTCCAAAGCACATGACTCTGTACGAGAAGATGTGCGGTCTGAGCGAAAGGCTGCTGAAGATAAAGCCCGATGAAAAAAGAGCAGCCGAGCTCCAGGAGGCGATTAACATAACACACCTCAGCATAACGCCTTCCGGAACCGTTTCGTTTTCTTTTTTGATGCCGTTGGCTGGAGCGCTGTTCGGCTCGCTGCTTGCGTATTTGATATTCCAGTCAACATTCTTTGTGCTGCTGTTTGTCGTGGGCGCTGTTGCGGCGATAAAGCCCCTTGGAAGGGCTCCTGAATTCATTGCAAACAACTGGAGGCTGAAGGCAAGCAACCAGATGGTGCTGTGCATATTCTATGTTGTAACGTACATGAGGCACACGTCAAATCTTGAGAAAGCCATTGAGTTTGCATCGCAGCATCTTGCCCCTCCATTGTCGCTTGACATGAAAAAAGTGCTCTGGGACGTTGAAACGGAAAAGTATTCAACTGTAAAGGAGTCCCTTGACACATATCTTGACACGTGGAAGAGATGGAACCTTGAGTTTATAGAGTCGTTCCATCTAATTGAAAGCTCATTGTACGAGGGAGACGAAGCCAGAAGATTGAATGCGCTTGACAAGGCGCTTGATGTCATACTTGACGAAACTTATGAAAAGATGCTGCATTACGCCCAGCCGATTCTCGGGCTCGTGATACTGCCGCTGGTTGTAAGCTTCATGGAGGGCGTGAGATGGTACCATCTTGCTTTTATTTACAATGTAGTCCTGACTGTCGTGGTTTATTACCTTGGAAAAAACATCCTTTCAAGAAGGCCTACGGGATACGGCGACACTGACATCTCGGAGGAAAACCCCGAGCTGAAAAAATACAGGAGCATTCTTATAAAGGTGGGGAACGATGAATTCCAGCTGTCGCCTTTGGTTATCAGTGTTTTTGTAGGCGTGATACTTTTTTTTATAGGACTCAGCCCGCTGATATTCCATGCAATTGGATTTTCTGATTTTGGGCTGGGGGCTGAAGATCTGACAAACCCATGCGGGCAGAAATACTGCTTTCTTGAGTACAGGAGGAGCGCGACAACAAACATCGAAATAGGGCCTTATGGGCTTGGAGCGGCAATTGCAAGCCTTTTC
>JAGVXS010000030.1 GCA_018303685.1 Candidatus Woesearchaeota archaeon | reverse complement strand
AAAAAAGGCTACATCAACCTTGACAAGTCAAAAATAAAAGGGGTTGACATAGTGCACAACCTTGACAAGTACCCATGGCCTTTCCAAAGCAATTATTTTGACGAGGTTTACGGGAGGGACGCGATTGAGCATTTAAAGGACATGTTCATGGCAATGCAGGAAATACACCGCATATCAAAGCACGGAGCTATTGTGAGGCTTATTGTCCCATATTGGCATTCGTCAGGAGCATTCTACCCAAACCATTACTATTTTTTCAATGTAGACAGCATGAAATTTTTCACGGAAACAGGCAGGAAGTATGACTCTTACCCGGGATTCAGGCTCGAGAAAATCAAATTGATTCCGTCAAAAATAGGCTGGCTCATTCCCCCGCTGCCTGTGCCAAAGTCATTGTTTCCAAATGTATTGGATTTAAGGCATTTAATGAGCTATCTGCTCGGCGAAATAATAGTGAAAATAGACTTCACGCTCAGGGTTGTCAAGAAGAAAAATGAAAAAAGGCTTAGTTTCAATTATAATAGTTAACTACAACGGCAAAGGGCTTCTGAAGGCGCTTGTTGATTCTATTAAAAAATCATCATTTAAAAACTATGAAATAATAGTTGTAGACAACAGCTCAAGCGACGGCAGCCAGGAACTTGTCAGAAAGAATTACAGGGATTTAAAGCTCGTTGAAAATGAAAAAAATCTTGGCTATTCCGGCATAAATTCTGCCTTGGAGCATTGCAACGGGGAGTATATCCTGTTTCTCAATAACGATATGGAGCTTGACAAGGACTGCATCAAATTTTTGGTTGAATCCATAAACTCCGATAAAGAGGTTGTGATGGCTGCGCCAAGGCTTGTCAATTTTTACGACAGAAAGCTGAAATCAGGAGGCACGTGGGTTTCAAGGGCATTCTACAACGGGCACATAAAAGGCAATGGAGATGCCAGAGAGATTCCTTATCTCGGTGTCGGCTTGATAAGAAGGAATTTTGTTGATTTGTTTGGATATTTGTTCGAGCCTGACTATTTCATCTATGCAGAAGACCTGGATTTGGGGCTGAGGATAAGGCTTAACGGCAAAAAGGCTGTTTTTGAGCCGAAGGCTGTGATGTACCATATGCATGCAGTCACAACCCAGAAAAAAAGCAAGGCATTTACGGCATTTCTGATGGAGAGGAATTTGCTCACGACATTCTTCAGGATTTTTGGTTTAAATAATCTTATACTATTTTTTCCTTATATCTTGTTTATGAGGCTTCTGGCAATAATAAAGGACATTCTGAGCTTCCGGTTTGCAACGGCATTTTCAAGGATAAGGGCAATTTTTTGGATTTTGCTTAATTTTGATACGATACTTAAAAAAAGAAATGAAGCCCAGAAATTCAGAAAAGCAGGCGATTCTTACATTTTAAAAGTTTTCAGCGAGAAATACCTGTTCAGGAAAAAGTTTATCGTTTAGACAATAGCTTTATCACAGCTTCTGCAAATTTGCTTGTGCTGCCTTTTTCCACCAGAATCCCATTCTTCACAACTTCAGGATGCGAGCCGATGTTGAATGCAACAACCCTTTTGCCGCATGCCTGCGCCTCTGCAATCGGCAGGTTGAATCCCTCCCATAAGGATGCAGTCACGTACAAGTCGCATGCAGCATAATAACAAGGCAAATCCCTGTCTTCTATTGACTCTTTAAAGATTACATTGCTGCCTGCCATTTCCTTCAATTTCCTGAAATAGCCCCTGAAAGTCGGTTTTCCGACAATAAGCAGCTTTGTGTTTGGCATTTTCTCATTAACCAGCTCAAAAATATTCAGCAATGCATGTACGTTCTTGTGCGGCGACAGCCTTCCAATAAAGAATAATAATTTTTCATTGTTTTTTATGCCCAGCCATTTTCTTATTTTCGAGCCGTCCAGCTTTTTTTTGTATCTTGGATTAATTTTATTGTATAAAACTTTGCTCTTAATTCCTGTTTCCCTCATCAGCTCGTTTCTTAGGAACTTGCTGACAGAAAAGGCGGAATCAGCATTCCTGAGGGAAAGCCTTGTAAAGTACCCAAACAGTTTCATGTATAATTTTTCAAAAATGCTGCCGAACAGATAGTCATAGCCAATGCCGTGGTTGTGGTAAATATATTTTATATTGCAATCCTTTTTTGCCTTTGAAGCAATTAAATTCATCGGGTACTGGTGCGATATGGCGATATCATAATCCTTGAGATTCTCTGCAGCATTTTTTATTTTCACAAAATCAAGGAAGAAAAACAGCCTGTATAGCCTCTGCAAAAACAGGCTTTTTGGCATGCCAAGCAAATTAAGGCTGAAATTTTTTGGCTTTATGTCGCCTTCAAGCGCAAAAACAGCAACTTCATGCCCTTTCCTTGAGTAGTCCAGTGCCTGCTGCTGCACAACCCTGTCTATCCCGCTGTAGTGCGAGAATGTCGGGGTTAAAATCGCTATTTTCATATTCTCCCCATCATCGACAGCATTTTCAGCTTCAGCACCATGAAATACCCGGCAGCAAGCTGCGGAATGCCAAGCTTTGAGGCGCCTTTTGTCCTGTTGACAAAAACTATCGGAATTTCCTTTATCCTTGCGTTTTTCAAGTGTGCCTTGAACAGCACTTCCTGCACGATTGAGGGACCTCTTGATTCAAGCTTTTCAGGCTGTATTTTTTCCATAATCTCCCTTGTGAAGCACCTGAACCCTGAGTTGCAGTCCCTAACCTTGATGCCAAGCATCAGCCTTATGTAAAGGTTTGCCACGTAAGTGACAAAGCGCCTGAACAATCCTCTCCCGATTTCTTTTGCCCCAGCAACTCTTCTTGAGCCAATCACAATGTCATGGTTTTTTATCCCTTTCAGCATTTCAGGGATGTATTTCGGGTCATGGCTCATGTCAGCATCCATTTCAACAACAATGTCTGCGCCATGCTTTAAGCAGTAAATAAACCCGTCTCTTCCTGCACAGCCCCTTCCCCTGTCTTTCTTTCTCAATAAAAGATGGACATTCTTGTTCTTTTTAGAAATTTCCTGCACAATTTTCCATGTCCCGTCAGGGCTGTAGTCATCCACAACAACAATATGCAAATTTTTTATCCTCAATTTTAGGATTTTATATATCAGATTTTTGATATTCTCGCTTTCATTGTAGGCTGGAATCATTACAAAGGTTTTCATCTATTTCAATGGCATATATGGGCATTTATAAATTTAGTTGTCCTCTTAAATTCTATAAGAAAGTTTAAATAGATTATTGGTTCTATATACTAAAAAGTGGTGGTTTTTGTTGTTTTTCCATAAGAGGAGAATTTTAATGAATAAACCATCCTTGCTGCTAATAGCCTCGCTATTTCTGTTAGTGTCAGTTTTATACGTTAGAGCGATTCCTGTAATTGAAGTGAACAATTCCTTACCTTCAAATATAACAACAAATATTACTTTATTTTTATTTGCCAATTTTTCTGACACAGGTGTAGGATTTAATAGTACTATATCCTGTGAGTTTTGTGCGGCTAAAGTTTGTGACGAAGCTTTAGAATGGCCTTCTAGTAATGTTACTACAATTTATTCGGCTGATTATATGAGCGGAAATTGTTCTTATATTTGGAATACTTCAAACTATAACGATGATATTTATGAGATTAGGTTTCGAATAAAAGATATCACAAATAATTTTAATGCCACGTATACAAAAATAACCTTAGATAGAAATGCTCCGATATTTAAGTACTCGAACCCTTTTGATAATGTTGGTTTTAATGTAGATAATACAAATGCCTCCATAAACACTTCCAAAGAAATAGCATTCCGTTATCTTATAGAAGATATTTCTTCAATTGCAAATTGCTCTTTAATACTTAACAATAAAGTAAATAAAACAAGCTATTCTGTCTGGAGACTCAATACACCATGTGGTTGTGATGGTTATCCAACTTTTAAAACAAATATATCGACATTTTTTGAAGGCGTACAATATCACAACTGGAGTGTTAGTTGTACTGATATTTATGGTTTTGAAAGAGTGACCGAAACAAAGACATTTACTTTGATTGTTGTAGGCAATTTCTCAGGACATACAACAGATTTTACAACGGTTAACTTATCCTACATTGACAATTTAACATTAGAAGAAGTTAGTTATGGTATGATAAAATTTTCTGATATTGTAAATCTTAGTGGCGTATCCAACATAAATAAGTATGTAAAAATCTCTGATAACCGAATTGAAATAAACAGCACTGCGCTTCCTGTATTAAACAAAAGTGCCACAATTTACATTTATAATCTTACATATAATAACACACCTGAAATACTGAGGAATAATGCCTCATGCCCAGATACAATCTGTACATTGGTAAATTACTCAAATGGAACTCTAATTTTTAATGTAACACAGTTTAGTACTTACACCGCCCAAGAAACAGACCCACCAATAATTGAATTGAACAACTCCGTACCTTCAAATAATATAACAACCAATATCACTTCGTTGTTATTTGCTAATTTTTCAGACTCTGGCGTGGGATTCAACTCCAGTACTTCTTGTGAACTCTGTTTAATAACTATCGGGACTTGTGATACACAATGGACTAGTAGCAATGTAATAACTACGTATAGCAGTGACTATCTAAGTGGAAATTGTTCTTATGTATGGAATGTTTCAAATTATATTGATGGTCTTTACAGTGTTAATATGAGAATAAAAGACATAGCTAATAATATAGGGCAGTATTTTAAAAATATAATGGTTGATAGAAATGCTCCAACCTTTAGCTATTTATACCCTTATGATAATAGTGCCTTTAAAGTTACCCATACAGATCCTACAAATATTACAAATAGTTCTATCGAACTAACATTTTCATATATTATAGATGATACATCTTCAATTGCTAATTGTTCATTAATATTTAATAATAAAATAAATAATACAAACATTTCTGTACAAAAAATTAAGTACTACCCTAATAAATTTAATTTAAATATTCCAAAAGAAATTAGTACGACACAATATTATAATTGGAGTATTAGATGTTCAGATATACTTGGTTTTAAGCGTGAAAGTGGTACAAGAAAATTTACTCTAATTATGATAGGTAATTTTTCGGGCGAGACTACAGATTTAGCAACAGTAAATCTATCAAATATAGAAAATCTGACTTTTGAACAAGTTGATTCTGGCAAAATAAAATTTGCAGATTTTGTAAATCTAAGCGGGGTATCAGACGTCAATAAGTATGTAAAGATATATTATAATAAGATTGAAATTAATTCAAGTGCCCTTTCCGCATTAAACAAAAGTGCCACTCTCTACATATACAATCTAACATACAATACAACCCCAAAAATTTTGAAAGATGGCATTGAATGCCCAGATACAATATGCAAAATAGTGAATTATTCAGCTGGCACTTTGATTTTTAATGTTACACAATTTAGCACCTATACTACCCAAGAGGCGCCTGCCAGTAGCGGGGATAGTAGCGGTGGCAGTTCAGGAAGCTCTTCTGGCGGTGGTAGCTCAGGAGGCGGCGGAGGTGGTGGCGGGGGCGGCGGAGGACTAACCTTTGTTTGCAATATGGATTGGCAATGTAGTGAATGGAGTGATTGTATTGATGGACTTCAAACAAGGCAGTGCAACTTCGTCAAAGTTCCTCAGCATTCGCAAAATACTTCATGTCCTGATTCGTCAAAATCTCCCGTAACAAGCCAGACTTGCCAGGTTAAAACTGAAATTTCAGCAGCATCAGCACAAGCAAATGAATTTAAAAAAGAAGCTGAAAAACCTCAGGTTATTAATAAAACTGGCTCCTCGATAACAGGAATGGCTGTCCAAGAATCTAAAGGAAAATCAAATTATTTGCTGGCTGGTGTAATAATCTCAGTAGCACTAGCTATAGCGGGATTCTTTTATTATAGATTTTTCAGATTAAAGACTTAACACTCTTAACAATCTCATCAACATCATATTCCGGAGCAATGTCGCATTTCTCTTTGTAGCAGCAGACACACCCTTTTCTCGGCACTATCTTTACTCCCCTGTTGTATAATTCAATCTCATAGGGGCTCGTGGGGCAGAAAAAAGCAACAATCTTCTTCTTCAACGCAATTCCAATATGCATTGCAAGGCTGTCAGAAGTCACTAAAATATTGCATAAATTGACCAGAGAGGCAAATTTCATCAATGAGTTGCTGCAGCCGGCATCAATTATTTTTGTTTTAGTCAATTTTTTTATCTGCCCATTTCTTTCCTTTTCCTCAGGCCCCCCAAAAAGCAATAACCTTGCATTTTTTATTTTATTCAATTTGCCAATCAGCTCAGTAGCCTTTTCAATGCTCAATTTCTTGTCCTGCCATCTGCCGCCTGCACCTGTGTTGATGCCAATAACCAAATCTTTTTTGCCTATTTTGTTTTTTTGCGCAAATTTCCTGCCAAAATCAAGCTCCTTTTTAGTCAAGTTCAGTATAGGCTCCTGCTTTTTGTACTTTAATCCAAGGATTTTATACATTATCTGCTGGTATGTCTTCCTGTTCAAAGCCTTTAATTCATCAGCCCTTCTCTTCCCAAATCTTGAAATCAGTCCCATGCCAAACCACAAGGCAGAGTCTTTTGTATAGGTTCTTTTACTGCTATCCAAATATGCGCCAACAATTTTTTTAGAATTAACTTCTGATGCAAGCCTGCACGCCTCAAAATCATCATCAAGGCTTATAACCAAGTCAAAATTTTCGCTTATTTTCTTGACATCTTCAATTAAAAAAATCCTGTCAATAGCATTGTTATTCCTCAAGATATCAAATGACTCCTTTTTAGTAACCCAGCTTATCTCGCAATTCCCATACCTGTCTCTCAAGCCCTGCAATATTGCAGTTGTCCTCAGCACGTCCCCTATTGCGCCGAGCTTTATTATCAAGATTTTCATTCATAAAAAGAAATATTGGCTTAATTTAAAGGTTTCTGATAGCTAAATCTTTATAAACACCTGTAAATTAGGGCTTTTCATGAAACTGAACAGGGCATGGCTTGAAACACTCATATTCATTGCCCTTTACTTATCGGCAATATACATCTGGACTCAGCCTTTGCAGAAAAACAGGCTGCCTTACGGGGAGTACGATGCAATATCCCATGTCGAAGTCGCTGATTATATGGCAGTCAACGACAAGTCGCTTGTGAATCTGCCCCATTACATTGACTTCCGATATGGAACAGACAACATTTACAAGCCGCACACATTGTGGTACTATCCTTCATTCCACACAGCATTTGCCATAATACAGGTGGCAGCGGGCGAAAGGATAGTGCCGATTTACATACTCAACGCAATTTTCTCAACAGCAATAATAATAGCAGTGTATTTTGTAATAAACTCCTTATTCGGCTTTTTGCCTGCTTTGCTTTCAGCATTGTTTTTAGCGTTCTCCCCTCTTGATTTCCTGCCTTTCCTGTGGGGGCAGTGGCCTGAAAGGCTTGCATACGCATATGTGCCTTTAATCCTATACTGCTTTTACAGATACTATACATCCTATGCTGATGGAAAGGAAAAAACAGTCTATCTCTATTTAACAACAATATTATTCGGGATCAACCTTTACATGCACCAGTTGGCGGCATTCCACTCTTTGCTCGGAATAGCTGTTTTGTTCATATTCCTGCTCATCAGGGAAAAAAAAGCGCCTTTCAATCCAAAGCATTTTTCCATATGCGCCATAATACTTGTTTTAATGCTTGCCATTTTCCCTTACCAGACAGGCAACACTTTTGTGCGCTTCGGCGTCAAGGGAGAAGAGGCAAAAAAGGGCTTCGAGCTTTCAAGGCTTGTTCATTGGGCTCCAAACCCAAAGGATTTCACAGGCTCTGTTCCAGAGTCATATTTTTCATTCAGGGAAATGCATGGCTTGTGGACTTTGCCTTTCCTGCTTCTGGGCATAGCTGTTTTGGCGTTAAGAAGGCAGAGAAGTGGCTTGTTCATGCTTGCATGGCTTGTTAGCCTTTACCTTGTCCTGCACCGCGACATAATCGGCAAGGCAACCTTTTTGCACCGCTCGCTTTCAGCATCCGCGCATATATTTGCGCCTATTACAGCAATAGGGGCATTGTCTTTGGCGTCATTTATTAAGCAGCAAAAATACAGGAATTACTTAAAATATGCAATATTCATCCTAATGGCAATATCAATAATAGCAATAAATGGAAATAATATACATATCCTAAAAAATATCAGCCAAGGAAGTGGTATATTAAGCCCCGTACCATTTGAGCAAAGCAATATTGATACCTTAAAAAATGCATATCAAGGCTTGGGGCGCATAACTACTGCCCAATACGAGGCAAGCGAGTGGGCAAGAGCCAACATACCTCTAACTTCCAATGTCTCTGTTGTCGGAGTTCCGGAGCCATTGTACAGGCATCTGCCGTGGATGGCGGTTTTCTCGCAAAGGCTGAACCGCTTTTTTGAGAACCTGTCAACAGCGCAGGATTATCTGATGGTTGACTACACTGATTTAATCCTTCTGAATGACAGGGCTGGCATAGAAAACCTGAGGCAGTTTGAATTGGACGAGTTAAAGAACTACACCTTATTGTACGACAAGAACAACATCAGGATTTACAGGCTAAGATGAAAGAAAACAAAATATTCATGGCAATAATTTTGGTTTTAATAGCAATATTCTTCTTAACAGCCCTCGGAATAACAGGCTTAAGGACAATAGCAGGAACAATTTTGTTATTTATCCTGCCAACTTACCTGATATTAAATAATTTTGATTTATCTGCGCAGGAAAAAATAGTCTTTGCCTTCTTCATAGGCATCGGCATATTCCCATCAATTGTTTATTTGCTTGGATTGGTTATTTCATTGAGGGCTGCCATGGCAATAACCTTCATATTGTTGGTTGTAATTGCCTTTGTAGTTAGGAAATACAAAGGCAAAAAGGAAAGTTTTAAATAAATTAACATCGAGAGAATGCATTAGCTGGGTGGTTTTGATTTTTAAAAAGAGAATGATATTTAGTTTAATCACTTCTTCTTTAGGCTCTACTATCACTAAAAACTTTCTCAAAATCAAAAGCAAGAGGTGTTTTCCATGAAAATAAAAAAAGTATTAGTCTTAGCCCTACTGGTAGTTAGTGTTTTGGCGTTGGCTGTGGCAAGCCAGATTTCTCAAGTGACAAATACGATAAGTATTGAAGAAAAACAGGATTGTACGCTAAACTTCTATAACACGACTGAAGATGTTTATGGATACGTTACAAGAACAAGAGACACTAAGAGAATAATGATATAAAAATAGAAATAAATAAAAAAATAATCTTATTACAACAAGGGTACAATGATTTACAAAAAACATTCCTTAATTTTTAGAATCTATCTAATTTTGGCATTGATAAATGTACTTTACAGTATTTACATAAGAATGACTACTGGTGTTGATTATAATAAATTGGCTAACTATATAGTTAATTTCAGTCAGTTTAAACTATCTTTTTTAACTATTTTTTTTGGAATCTCCAGCTTAATAATAATTATATCGAGTATTATATTTTTAGTTATATCTCATAAGAAGAAATTACCCACATACTTTAGAGTTTATCCAATATACAACTTATCATGGAATACTATCTGGTTTTTCTTAGTCCCAATATATGTATGTTATTCTAATCCTGTAAATTGCCTTAGTTCACTTAATCATCTTTATAAGTTTGAGTTTATTTTTAATATAGCTGAGATTGTCTTGATTTCTTATTCATTATCAAAAATTATGGTACGTAAAGTTGATTTCATAAACTTTAACTGAAAAACAAATAATAATATGCTCTCAACCTATAAACCCAAATCAATCCAAGTTATTGGTTTTGATAGATTTGACTACGATTTTCTTAAAAACATTAGAAGGGATTTGGTAATATCAATCCCTTTCATTCATGCACAGGAAATAAATTATGTTGTTGATGCTAATGGCAACTTAATTAGCGATGGTAAATACTATCGTGAATACAATGGCTTAAACCAATTAGTTAGACTTGGGAATACATCAACAAG
>JAGVXS010000029.1 GCA_018303685.1 Candidatus Woesearchaeota archaeon | reverse complement strand
CCAAAGGGCTTCATGTTTTGGGCATTTGTAACTTTATATGGATTATTCAGGACAATGGTTGAATTCTTCAGAACTCCTGACGAGCAGATTGGGCTTATTTTCAATTATTTCACAATGGGACAGCTGCTGAGCTTTCCGCTGTTTTTGATTGGATTGCTTATGCTGCTTAAATTAAACAATAAAAAGAATGATGTTATTTCACGACATTAACCGGCTTTTTCCTCAAAAAAGAATTTATGTTTAGAATTGCAGTGTCAAGTATCCTGTGCAAAGCTTCCCAGCTGTTGAATGCATTATGGGGGGTGATTATTACATTAGGCTGCCTCAGAAGCAGATGGTCCTGCAGCACAGTCTTTAAATCACACTCTTTCAGGAAATGCCTTGACAATATCTGCTTCTCTTCCCTGATGAAGCATTCTCCCTCAAGCACGTCCAGCCCCGCTCCAATGATTTTGCCTGAGTTCAGCCCGTAAAGCAACGCCGAAGTGTCAATTATGCCGCCCCTTGCGGTGTTTACAACCAAAACCCCGTTTTTCATCTTCAAGACTGCTTTTTTATTAATTAGGTGATGAGTTGACTTATTGTAAGGAACATGCAAACTTATTATATCGGAATTTTTCAGCAAATAGTCAAAGCTGACGTATTTGAGCCCGAGCCTTTTTGCCAGTTTTGGATTCTTGAACTTGTCGAATGCAATGACTTCCATATCAAAGCCCTTTGCAATTCTCGCCACATGCTGCCCTATGCTTCCAGTTCCCACAATGCCAATGGTTTTGCCCTGCAAGTCCGTTCCTCTCAAGCCGTCGAGGGAGAAATCACCCCTTACAGTCCTGTCATAAGCCTTGTGTATTTTCCTTGTCAGGTTAAGGATAAGGGCAAAAGTATGCTCTGCAACAGTGTTTTCTCCATAGTGGGGAACATTGCAGACTGTTATTTTTCTCTTTTTGCACTCCTTCAAGTCAATGTGGTCAAAGCCTGTTGATAATGTTATTACCAACTTTAAATTAGGCAGCTTGTCCAAAATTTTTTTGTTGACGATAGAATAGATAAAAATTCCAATTGCATCAGCATTCTTTATTTGATCAACATTATTCCTATTTAAATGGTCGTCAATAAACTGCATTTCGCAATTTTGCAGATTCTTCAAGAAATAATCCTTTTCCCACTGCTCAAGCTCGAAGAATGCTATTTTGAATTGGCTTTTAGGCATGGGTTTATTATTTTGGAATGTGTATTTATAATTTTCTAATTATTAGTAGCTGACAAAAGTAATTGCTCATAAATTTTAGCTACTAATATTAGAAAGACAAAACAATTTAAATTAATGCTTTTGTCTTTATCTATATGCCGTTTAGCAATGTATTTAAACATAAGCTTACACCTTTAGTGAAATGCACCAAGCCCAAAAAAGCATAGGCTATCTGCTTATAGGATTTTCTGTAATCCTGTTTGTTGTTCTTGCTGTGATAAAGGTACAGGTTGACAGCCAATCGGCTTTTTTGTGCGGGAAATTCCATGAAAACCAATTGAATATGGACGAGTGCCCCGTGCACAAGACAAACAGCTTTTGGACAAATGTATCGTGGATGATTACAACTGCATTCGGTGTTGATTTCCTGATTTTTGGAATAGGCGTTTATTTGGCGTTTTTTTACAGACCTTTGCCAGAGTGGCCGAAAAAGGGATTCAGGGAGATAAACCTTGCGAAACTCAGCGACGAGGAGAAACGAGTTTATGATATAATAAAAAACAAAGAGGGCTCGGCATATCAGACGGATTTAATTAAGGAAACGGGCTTTAGCAAGGTAAAAATAAGCAGAGTTCTTGACAGGCTTGAGGCAAAAGACATTCTTGAAAGAAAAAGAAGGGGCATGACGAATATAATTGTTCTGAAATAAGGCTTTTTCTGCATTGAAACTAGTTTCATCATTACTTTAAAAAGGTGTTTCAAAAACTATTTCTTACTATTATGCTATATTGAACTGAAAGGTGAAAAGTATGCAATTTAATCTTGAAAAATTGACCATTGGCTTATTGGCGGCAGTTATACTTGTTATTGGGTTTAACACATTTCAAATGAGCCAGATGAAAATTAATGCAAATGCAATAACTGGGAATGCAGTTGCAGAAAGTAAGCCTACGGCAAATATAGTTGGGAATATTGAAGCTGGAAATATTGATTTTGAATTGGATATAATCCCGAAAGGGGCGCCTGCCATATACGGAAAAGAGCTTGGGGTAGACTATGACGATGTTTCACCATCAAACCAGCAAAAGGCAGATTCAGCTATCAGAAAATTAGGGACATTAGACCAGCAGATATCACTAAGCGGAGAGGACTTGAAAAGGTATATAGCCGTTGCAAGCCAGATAAGCTGCGAGTACTGCTGCGGCGTTGATTCCATAATATTCAGCGACGGCAAAGCCGCATGCGGATGCGAGCACAGCTTTGCAATGAGGGGCTTGGCAAAATATCTTATAAAGAACCATGGAAGTGAGTACACAAACGATGCGATACTGGAAGAATTGGGAAAGTGGAAAACCTTGTTTTTTCCAGGTCCAATAACAAAAAAAGCACAGGTTTTGAAGGCGAAAGGCGTTGAATTGAATTACATCAACCTCGCTTCCAACAAGTACAGGGGTGCAGAAAATGGAAACTGAACATGATTGCTGCATGGATAAAAACAGGGAAGGGGCTGGAATAAAAAATATTGTGCTGGTTGGGATGGTTGTTGCAGTATTGTTACTATCGGTTGTTCAATCATTTCAAATAAGAGCCATAAAGAACCAAATGACCGGGAATGCCGCCGTGAGCGCCGGAGGGATTGACATGGGCGGCTGGACAGATGATGAAAAAATGCAGTACGAGCATCATGGAATAATGCCGGCAAGACTGCAGCAGAATAACAGGCAAACATCTCAGGTGGGAAGTTGTTGAAAATGAGGAAATTATTTTTATTATTTTTAATTTTATTATTCTTTGAGATTCCATTTGCCCATGCACATTGTCCGCTATGCACCGCCGCTGTAGGCGCAGCTGCCGTCTCTGCAAAGTATTATGGCTTGGATATGAGCATTATAGGATTGCTTGTCGGGGCTTTCGGCATTTCAACAGGCTTGTGGCTTGGGCTTAAAATCAAGAAAGAATATTTTAAGTTTCAATTTTCCGCAATTGTCTTGACAGTGCCATTGTTAAGCATAAGCAGCGACAGCATTTACCTTCCATTATTGATTTTTGGCTCTTCCGGCTCGTTACTCAACAAAGTTTATTGGGTTGATAAGTTACTGCTTGGCAGCATTATCGGCGGTGTTACAGCTTTATTCGCTTTTTTTATCCACAGTTACATCAAAAAAGCAAAAGGAAATGTGCTGTTTCCGTTTCAGGGAGTTGCAATAACATTGTTTTTTCTTATTGTATCTAGCTTAATTTTGTATTTGATTTTTGGCTAAAATGGAGAACGAAGTAAAAGATTGGCTTGAAAAGGTTAAGGAGGCAAAGCAGGGAGAAATAGATTTGTCCAGAGACGAGGACTTGAGCATAGCCCTGATGAACCTGATAAGCCTTGAGGAGCATTTCTATTTCACAGCAATGAAGACAAACAACCAAAAGTATCTGGAAATGCTCAATTCAGTCAGGGAGCTTAGAAAAAAATTGCTTGGAAAAATAGTCAAAAACCCGCAAGGCGAGGAATGGTGCATAAGCAAGCATCTTCTTGCTGCAAGCATGCGACTGGTTGAGGTTGGTACAAAAGAGCTTTCAAGAGGCAGCGTAAAAGAGGCGAATATGTACTTTACATACGCATTTAATCTTTATTCTCTTTTCTTTGCAATCAATATGAAGATGATGGAAATTAAAAATTTGGAAGATGGTTTTGAAAAACAAGAAAATAAAAACGGGCTATTAAATAAATTTTCAGCAATAATCAAGAAAATTGTGGACTGCTGCAAAGAATGACTATTTCGGCTGATGCATTTTTGCGCAGTGGGAACAGCAGAACTTCATAACCTTGCCTTTTACTTTTTCAGTATATCCTCCTGAATAAATCATGCAGCCGCACGGGCATATTGATATTTTTGGCTTTATGGCGATATTGATCAAGTCCCCGAATTTTGTAAACATGTGGTTTGTGAAATTCCTGCCTTTGTGCGTCAGCGTGTATGATTTCTTGTCCCTTTTGCCGACCTTGTCAAATTTTATCAATTTGTTTTTTCTTAAAATGCTCAGAAACGGGTATACGTGGCTTGCGCTTATCCTTATCCCGAGCCTCTCTTCCAGCTCCTTCATCAGCTCATAGCCATGCTTGGGCTTAGACGCCAAGAGGCACAGAGTGTAGAATTTAATCATATTGTTTATTTTAATATCCGCCATAATTGGGCTAAAATCAAACTTATATAAATATCTTTTGATATATCAATATATGATATATATAGAAAAGCTTAAATATAAGTTTTAATTATATATCAAAAATGGATATGTTGGAGGAATACAAAATGAGAAAGGGTTCAATATGGATTTTGATTTTACTTTTTAGCATTTCTTTTGTTTTTGCCGATGCAGAAGACTTCACAGAAGCAAAAAAACTGATTGACGCAAAAACCCCTTGCTCAAGCCTGAATGAAAAACAGCTTGAGATTATTGGCGACTATTTGATGGAGCAAATCCATCCAGGCGAAGCCCATGAGCTGATGGACAGGATGATGGGCGGGGAAGGAAGCGAGAGTCTTAGATTGATGCACATCGCAATGGCGAAAAGGCTATATTGCAATGACATAAGCGGAATGGCTAATTATGGCATGATGGGCTATGGAATGATGGGAACGGGTTTTAAAAAGGGAACAAATTACGGAGGGATGATGGGCATGATGGGAAGCAATTTCGGATACGGGATGATGGGAAACTTGGGTTATGGCATGATGGGGCAAAGCTACGGGTACTGGAGTTTCATAAACCTCCTGTCCTTGGTGCTTTTAATCGGGCTTATAATCCTGGTTTACCTGTGGATTGCAAAGCTTTGGAAGGAAGTTTACAAAAAAGCGAAATAAAGAATATTTAAGTTGAAAAATGAAAAGGCTTGAGGGGAAAGTTGCAGTTGTAACAGGCTCAAACAGGGGCATTGGAAAAGGCATTGCAGTTGCGCTTGCAAAAGAAGGGTGCAAAGTTGTTGTAAACAGCTACAGGGAAGATGAAGAAGCCAAAAATACTGTTGAAGAAATAAAAAAGCTTGGGGCTGAATCAATTTTTATAAAAGCCAATGTTACAAGGGAAATTGATGTAAGGGATTTAATTGAAAAGGCAGTAAAAAAATTTGGGATGCTGGACATACTGGTAAACAATGCAGGAATTCTTGTTTCAGGCACTGTAACAACTTTAACTGAAAAAGACTGGGACAGGCAGATGGATGTCAACTTAAAAGGTATTTTTCTATGCTCAAAATATGCTGTGCAGCAAATGCTAAAGCAAGGAAAGGGCGGCAGGATAATCAATATAGGCTCAATTGCAGGCTTGGTTGGCTTTCCAGGCATAAGCGCTTACTGTGCCTCAAAAGGCGGCGTTACAGAACTTGCAAGGGAAATGGCGCTTGACTATGCGAAGTATGGAATAACTGTAAATGCAATTGATCCCGGAGTCATTGTAACTGACATGACAAAAGGGATGCTGGACGACGCTGCAACAAGAAAGATGCTGATGGAAAACACCCCAGTTGGAAGGTTCGGGCAGCCAGAAGACATTGGGAATGCGGCTGTATTCCTTGCTCTTGACGAATCAAGCTTTATAACAGGGCACAATTTAGTTGTTGACGGCGGATGGACTGCGCGCTAGAAAATGAAAATCAGCATTATATTAAACACAAATGAGCCAGAAACAGTTTGGAATGCTTTTAGATTTGGCAATGAAGCATTAAGCAAAAACCATACAGTCAAAATGTTTTTGCTTGGCAAGGGCGTTGAGATTGAAAATGTGAAGGATGATAAATTCCCTTTGCTTGAAGGCTCTGTCAAAAAATTCATAAAAAATAATGGCGCAATTTCAGCTTGCGGAGCTTGTTTGAAAATACGAGAAAAAGAGATTGGCATTTGCCCTGTTTCCGCAATGGAAGATATGTTAAAAATAGTTGAAGAAGCTGATAAAGTTCTGGTATTCGGGTAATTGGAGTTTCTCAAATGAAAATAAACAATGTAGACACGGAAAAAGCAGGCGCTTTTGTTGAAGAGGTTAAAAAAGACAAGAGCAAGGCTTTGAAAGTCAAAAGGGTGGGAGGGAATTGGAATTTAGAAAATGGAAAAGCGCAGTTTACAGCAATTTTGGAGCATTCCAAAGGCTCTACAATTGCAGAAGCAGACGGCCCTCCTTTTATGGGAGGCTCTGGAATCAAGCCGGATCCTGTGCAGTACTGCCTGTTTGGATTGGCAGCCTGCTTTGCCCAGACATTTGCTTCAATCGCCGCAGAAAAAGGCATAAAGCTTAAGCACTTAAAAGTAGCTGTTGAAAATAAGGTAAATTTAAGCAAAGCTTTAGGATTAAGTGATGAGCCTATTGTTAAAAATGTTAAATTGCAGGTTGATGCTTCCAGTGAAAGTGAAGAAAATTTAGATGAGGTTAGGAAATTGGCGGAAGAAAGGTGTCCTGGAGTTTATTGTTTAACAAATCCTATAAAATTGAATATTGAATTAGTGCAATAATGTGATTTTTAGCCGCGAGGTGAGAAAATGAGGAAAGGAAAAAGCAAAGGATGCTGTTAGGCATTAATTTTGAGACATAAGCCATGGGAAATTTATGCAATTGCGGAATTGATTGCAAATGCAGGCAAACACAGGACTTTAAGGATTACCTAAATGGAATTGGTTATTTAGATTACGATTTAATGGCAAATTTCAGAGACAAATAAAAATGAGTAATAAAAAGAGCAAACAAGAAGGAGGTGCAGAATGGAGAAGCTGAACCAAAATGCAATTGCTTTGGCAGTTGGCATAACAACAGCTTTGGTATATGCTGTATGCCTGATTTTTGTAGCGATTTTTCCGCTTGAAACAGTAGTAGCAATTGGAAATTATTTTGTGCACGGCATTGACATATCAAGCATAGCCGCAAAGAACATAACACTTGCAAAGTCGATAATCGGGCTTGTTATAGTGTCTTTAAGCAGCGCAATAACCGGCTACATCTTTGCATTGACTTATAATTGGATTGCAGAAAAAGCTTGAGGTGCTCGCATGGAAGAAGGCTATGACAAATTTGTACTGAAAGGTTTAGCTGCAAGCTCCCTATTACTGGCTTTTTATTTTGTTGTGGCATCATTATTAGGGGGGGTTTCTTTTGCGCTTGACAATTTTGTTAAGCTATGGTATTGGATGATTCCGCTAGTTGTCGGGTTTGGTGTGCAGATAGGAATGTTCTTTTATGTAAAAAGCGAGATGCACAAAAAGGCAACCGGCACTGCAGCAGCATCAACAGGGGCATCTGCAACTTCAATGGTTGCGTGCTGCGCCCACCATATTGCCGACATTGCGCCTTTTTTGGGAATCACAGCTCTTGGATTGTTCCTTACAAAATACCAGTCCACTTTTCTTTTAATCGGGATCTCGTCAAATGTGCTGGGAGTCACTTATATGGCAAGCCTTATGAACACAAAAATACCAAAGTCAAGAATAAAAATTTTCTTTTATTCACTGCTTGCTTTATCAGTGGTGATTGTTTTTGCATCATACTACTCAATTTCGGCAAGCGGCAATGAAATCAGCCAAAAGCAATTAAGCCTGCAAACTTTAATAAGCAATCAAAATGATGTTGAATTCCAAGTAACTACGTTAAGCGCTTCTGAATTCCAGATTGAAATAAATACACACTCCGTAAATTTGGATTTTGATTTAGTGCAGATTTCAACACTATACGACGATATCGGCAATGAGTACGAGCCATTAAATTGGGACGGCTCAGAGCCTGGCGGACACCACAGGAGCGGGATTTTAAAGTTTCCGACAATAAATAATAATGCAAAATCAATTAAGCTTGTGGTAATTGACAGCGTAAGAAGGGAATTTAACTGGAACTTAAAATGAGGTGGGAAAATGGCGAAAGATCCAATATGTGGAATGGATGTTGACGAGAAAAACGCTGAATTTAAGCTTGTAAAAAACAACAAAAAGTATTATTTTTGCAGCAAAAACTGCTATGATGAATTCAAGAAAAAATAAAGAGGTGGGAAAATGAAGCAAAACTTGGGAAAATTGGACAGGATTTTGAGGTTTGCATTGGCTTTTTGGTGGCTTGGACCATTTTCCCCTCAATACAGCATTGAATGGGTGAATTGGGCTATATTCGTTGTAGGCTGGATTGCGCTAATTGAAAGCTTTATAGGATGGTGCTGGATACATAATGTTTTGGGAGTGGACAATAAAAGCCAATAATTTTGCAGATGGTTAAAGAAATTAAAAAATCAGGCAAAAAATATTTTGAATGCATTGAGTGCAATTTTGTATATAAAAATAAGAAAATCGCCGAAGAATGCGAGGGTTACTGCAAAAAGCACCATTCATGCAACACAGAAATAACAAAATATTCAATACAAGTATAAAATGGCAAAAGACGTAATTTGCGGCATGTATGTGGATGAAAGCAAGGCGAAGTTCAAGGCTGAGCAGGATAGTGCAAAGTATTATTTCTGCAGCAGCAACTGCCTGGAAGCCTTTCTAAAGCCCGAGAAAGAAAAAAGAAGCCTGAAATATTTGATGATTTTCAGCCTAGGCTTTGGCGTATTGACTGCAATTTTTGAATATATTTATAAAATCTCGTGGCTTGGGATTCCAAACTACATCTGGCTTTTTATCTTGGCAACTCCTGTACAGTTCATCGGAGGCTGGAGGTTTTACAAGGGAGCTGTTGACGCGGTAAAGGCAAAGCAGGCAAATATGGACAGCCTGATTGTTATTGGGACAAGCGCAGCATGGGTTTACAGCACAATAGTTGCTTTCCAAGGAATTTTATGGCCGACAATATTTCAAGCAACAGGTGCAATAACAGAGGTTTATTTTACAGAATCCGGGCTGATTATAGGGTTTATCATGCTTGGCAAGTACCTTGAGCATATTGTCAAGGGAAGGGCGTCGCAGGCAATCAGGAAATTGATTGACTTGCAGCCAAAGCTTGCTGTTGTCATAAGAAACAAAAAAGAAATGCAGATTCCTGTTGAGCAGGTAAAGGCAGGAGACATTTTTATGGTAAAGCCGGGAGAGAAAATTGCCGTTGATGGAATAGTAATTGAGGGCTATTCTTCAGTTGACCAGTCAATGATTACAGGCGAATCCATACCAGTAAGCAAAAAAATTGGAGATGAAGTTATAGGCGCTACAATAAACAAAAGCGGGCTCTTGAAAATAAAAGCAACAAAGGTTGGAGAAGCGACAACTCTTGCCCAAATTGTAAAAATGGTGCAGGAAGCAATTGCTAGCAGAGCGCCTATGCAGAGGCTGGCTGATTTAGTGTCCTCGTATTTTGTGCCCATAGTGATTTTAATTTCAGTCTTGTCTTTTGCTTTCTGGTACTTCATAGCGGATTTGCATTTTCCAATGGCGATGACAATGCTGATTTCTGTGCTTATAATTGCATGCCCCTGCGCATTGGGGATTGCAACGCCGTCTGCAATAATGATTGGCGCTGGGAAAGGCGCCCAAAACGGGATTTTGGTTAAAAGCGGTGAATTCCTTGAAAGAACGCATAAAATAACATCAATTATTTTTGACAAGACCGGAACCTTGACAAAAGGAGAGCCGTCTGTTACAGATGTTGTTGCGGTAAGCTCAACTGAAAAAAATGTGGTGGAGACTGCTGCGATAGCTGAAAAAGGCTCAGAGCATCCTCTAGGACAAGCGATATTAAAAAAAGCAGAAGAAATGAAGATAAAGCTGCCAAAAGGGGAGTCTTACAAAACAATTGCAGGCAAAGGCATTACATCAACTTACAAAAATAAAACAATACTTGTTGGCAATAGATTATTTATGAAAGATTATAAACTGCCTACAGAAAACTTAGAAAATCAGATTCAGAAATTAGAGAATGATGGCAAAACAACTGTAGTAGTTGCTTATGGCGGGAGAATTGTTGGATTGATAGCAATTGCCGACACTTTAAAGGAGTTTTCAAAAGAAGCTGTGGCAGAGCTTGGAAAGATGGGCAAGGAAGTATGGATGATTACAGGCGACAATGAAAGGACTGCAAAAGCTATTGCACAGCAGCTTGGAATAGACAATGTAATGGCAGAGGTTCTGCCGCAGGACAAAGCCAAGAAAGTCAAAGAGTTGCAGGAAAAAGGGAAGATTGTGGCTGCTGTCGGAGACGGCATTAATGATGCTCCTATGCTTGCACAGGCTGATGTTGGCATTGCAGTCGGAGCGGGAACAGACATTGCAAAGGAAACAGGAGGCATTGTCCTGATTAAAAATGACTTGAGGGATGTCGTTACAGCGATTGACTTGAGCAGAAGAACTGTAAGCAAGATGAAGCAAAATCTTTTCTGGGCATTCTTCTACAATGTTGCGCTGATTCCAGTGGCTGCAGGAGCGCTTTACCCTTTTGGGATTGTGCTTAACCCGATCTTTGCGGCAATAGCAATGGCATCAAGCTCGATAACCGTTGTCGGGAATGCGATGCTGCTGAACAGATATAAGGGGAGAATTGCCTGAGTAGTTATTTTTGCTTAGTTTTTAATTTAATTCTCTCGCTTCTCGGCAATAATTTTTCTTGCTTTTCGATTAACTGCTCTTCTAATCTTTTAATCTCTTTTTCGTAGTATCCTGCCAATTCAATGTTTCCTTCTTCTTTGGCTTTTTTAAATTTAATATTTTTATGGATATCAATTTGTTTTTTTATACTTTCAACTCCTTTCTTGTATTTTTTCTTGTTCACTTTAACATTCTCTTTGCTTCTTTCAATAAGTTTTCAGCAACAATAATCAATTTTCTAATATCTTCTTTTGTTATTATCCAGCTTTCTTTAACTTTGGTATTGTCTCTTTCACTTGAATAAATTTTATATAACTCCTCAATTTTTTCCTTTGAGAAATTATAATTTTCTAAGTAGTCAAATAGTAATGACTTTGAATATGAAGCTTTATTAATTATAACTTTTATCATCAGTAAGCCCCTTATCCTTAATATTAGAGAATAAACCAAGCTTCCTATTTCAAAATCCAACTCCAAGCCCTTTTTGTTTAGTTCTAAGATTCCTATTGAACCATCTACAAAATCTTTAGTGTTCTTTTTTGTAAATGCATATCCTTTATATTTTTCCAACAAATCTGGATTTATTATGGTTTTTGCTTCCTTTATTATAGGCAATATTAAAACGGCATTTGTGCCTAATGTATTTTCAAGCTCTTTCAGTGTTGCAGA
Source organism: Candidatus Woesearchaeota archaeon (assembly GCA_018303685.1). Classification (GTDB taxonomy): domain Archaea; phylum Nanobdellota; class Nanobdellia; order Woesearchaeales; family GW2011-AR4. The sequence continues at coordinate 2,539 of JAGVXS010000029.1, read as the reverse complement.
AACAATAGTGTAATCGTTAATTTTATCAATTATTTTTAATTTGGTGTTTGTAATCACCAAAACATCTACATCGGAATCAATGGTTTGCTCATTTCTCGCATAGGAGCCATACAAATAAACACCCAATATGTCCTGTAAATATGGCTTTAGGATTTCCAATATTTCAGACTTTATATCCTCAAAAGCCTTTGGCTCTGCTATAAACCTTATTCTTTTTCCTACGTATCCTTTCGGCAGCACTATATGGCCGCTGTTGCCGAATTTCTGGACTAGTTTTGTTGTCATATGTATATACGTATATACAACTTGTATTTAAAGGTTGCGGTTTTTAAGAATTATCACAATAGTAGAGCTTAATTTTTTATCACCAATCATGCACAAAAATCCCAAAATTTCCACAGAAAATTTTAAATACCCAAGGCTTTTAATATGGCAAACAACAAGCATTGGGGGGTGTTTTGATGAGAAAAATAATTTTAGTGATTCTAACAATATTTGTATTAATTTTAACTGCCTGTGCTGTTCAGCAACAGCAATCAATTGAAGAAGAAAAAGAATTAGTTGGCACTTACAAGATTGGAGTTATGCTGCCGCTGACAGGTGATGCTGCTGCTTATGGCATTTCAGAGCAAAGAGGCATAAAAATAGCTTTAGATGAAATAAATGCAAAAGGAGGCATTAACGGAAGAAAGCTTGAGGCAATTTATGAAGACAGCAAATGCAATCCAAAAGATGGAAACGCTGCTGCGCAAAAGTTAGTTAATATTGACAAAGTCAAGGTAATTATCGGAGGAGCTTGCTCAGGAGAAACTCTTGGTGCTGCTCCAATTACAGAAGCAAATAAGGTCATTTTGATATCACCAACAGCATCATCTCCTGATGTAACAAATGCTGGTGATTTTGTATTTAGGACATATCCAACTGACGCATACGCCGGTATCATAGCATCAGAATATGCTTATAATGATTTACAAGCCAGAAAGGCTGCTTTGGTAACTGAAACTACAGATTATGCACAAGGCTTGAGAAAGGTATTTAAGGAAAACTTTGCCAAATTAGGAGGAGAAATTGTTGTTGATGAAACTTATAACCCAGAAGACACTGACTTTAGAACACAAGTCACTAAAGTAAAATCTGCTGAACCAGATTTGATGTATATTGTTCCACAAACGCCGGCAAAAGGTTTGTTATTGCTGAAACAAATGAAAGAACTCGGCTTAAATCAGCCTATTGTTACAGCAGAAGTGCTTATAGGCAAGAAGAATGTTGTAGACAATCCAACTGATCTTGAAGGAATAATAGGTGTTGAATTAAAGTTTGATGAAAAAACTCCAAAAGCATCAGCTTTGCTTTCCAAATATAAGCAGGTAAGTGGAGAGGATCCAGAATTCCCATCATTCATTGCAACAGCTTATGATGCAGTTAACTTAATTGCTGATGCCATAATCCAAAACGGATATGACAGCGAGAAAATAAGAGACTATCTTTACGCCGTAAAGGATTATGATGGCGCAGCAGGCAAAATAACAATTGATGAAAATGGGGATCCGATAATGGAGTACTCAATACTTCAGGTTAAGAACAGCCAGCCTGTAATGCTGAAGTAAATTTTATTTTTCTATTTTTTATTTGTTTTTTTCCTTTCACCATATATATTTAAATACTTAACAAACCAAAAAACAAAAATGCCATCGTTAGCAATATTGCCTTTGGCCGCATCAGGATTTTCGCTTGTTTATTATGTCATGAAGTTCCTTCATTTTGCCCAGGGCGCTGTTATAACATATGCGGCATATGCAATGCTGCTTCTTTACAGCCAGCTTGGATTGGGAAGCGCAGTAAGCATTATTCTTTCAATAGCTGTTGCTGTGCTTGTAACATTGGTTATGGACTTTGCAGTTTACAAGCCTTTGAGAAAAAGAAAGGCAACAGGGGTTGTTTTGCTTATTGCCTCGCTGGCAATACTTACTTTTTCAACGACTTTTATAAGGGCAATTTTCGGCGCAAGCACAAGGACAATAAAATTTTATAACAAAACTTTTGATTTCGGGATTTTCACGATTACTTTAATCCAGCTTGCCATAATAATTTCTGCAATGCTGCTGTTCCTGCTTTTATGGATTATTATGAAAAAAACAAGGCTTGGCAAGGCAATGCGGGCATTGTCGGACAACAAGGATGTTGCGCAGGTGGTTGGAATAAGCCCTGAAAAGATTTACGCATACACTTTCGTCATTGCGGGGGTATTTGCAGGCATTTCAGGCATTCTTATAGGAATTGAGCAGAACCTGTATCCAAGAATGAGTGTGCTAATAATTGTAAAAGGCTTCATAAGCTCTGTGGTTGGAGGCATAAACTCAGTGCCTGGCGCTGTTGTGGGCGGCTTGTTTATAGGATTGGTTGAAAACCTTGGGATATGGTTTCTGCCGTCAGGATACAAGGATGTAATTTCATTCAGCATTTTACTGTTGTTTTTGCTGTTCAGGCCGCGGGGCATTTTAGGAGTGAGGATGAGAGATGATTCATGACTATTTGATAT
>JAGVXS010000028.1 GCA_018303685.1 Candidatus Woesearchaeota archaeon | reverse complement strand
GAAGTTGGAGCTGCAAAGCTTGCTTCAGAAGTCTCTGACATCAAGGCTCAGAATTCAATACTGGTAGGCGGGCCATGTGCAAACGCGGCAACTGCAACAGTAATGGGCAACCCAGCAGAATGTGCAGCAGGATTCACGCCTGGAGAAGGCAGAATCGAGCTGTTCGAGCACACAAACGGCAATGTGGCAATGCTAGTGGCAGGATACGCAGCATTGGACACAAGGAACGCAGCACAGGTTGTGGCAAACTACAAGGACTACAAAGCCAACTTGAAAGGCACAAAGGTTGTAGTCAAGAAAGTCAACAACCAGCTGACAGTGGCTGCACCAGCAACAGCTTAAGGGTTTAAACCCTTTATTTTTCTTTCTTTTTTTGTTTGATTTCTAATATAATTTTTAAAATAGAAAGATTTATATATAATTATACATATAATTAACTAAAATGTTTAAATCACAAGCTAAATTAAAGGCATGGGGGAATTCTATAGGGGTAGTCTTACCAAAGGAAGCACTCAAAGAAGAGGGACTGGCTATTAATGATGAAGTAGAGATTATACTAACAAAAAAAACAAATTCTCTGAAAGATGCTTTCGGAAAATTAAAAAATTTTAAGGCCAAATCCGACAAATCTACCGAACAACTTCTAAAGGAAATTGATGAAGAGTTAAAAAGCAGGTTTGACTAGGCCTTTTTGACAAAATGAGATATTTTTTTGACACTTATGCCTTGGTAGAAATTGCAGAAGGCAGCTTAAGCTATGAAAAATACTTAGAAAGCGATGCTGTTACATTAAAGGATAATTTGGCTGAGTTATACTACTTTTTATTGAAGAAGTATGATGATAAAACAGCTGATTTCTTCCTAGATAAATTTTCTAAAATAGCTGTAGAATTGCCGATTACATTTATTGCTAAAGCTATGATTTTTAAACACAACCATACAAAAACAAGATTTTCTTATATAGATTGCCTGGGGTATATATATTCCCTAGAGAATAAAAGGATTTTTCTAACGGGCGACAGGGCATTTGAAGGTATGGAAAATGTGGAGCTGGTTAGATAAAATGAGCAACGAACTAAACATTTATTATGATAGAGAAGGAGATTTCTTGGTTAACAAATAAGGTTACTGGAATAGCCATTCACGGGTTCAGAAAAATAACTCAAGGACTAAAAGATGTGAAAGTCTCTTTGCCAGTTAAGATTCAGTTATATTCTTAAGGGTACAAATTTGTTTACAATAGCCTAATCCAATAACTCCCCCAGGAAAATATTATGTTTCGTCCTTTTAATCCTTAGCTTCACTTTTGAGCCTATTTCCTTGTGGCAGTCAGGCACTGAAATAAGCCTGTCTTTGGCTACTGCAAGCTTCTCATTTCCTATCCTGCCCGGCAAGGCGATCTCTGCCTCTATAACCTGCCCTTTCCTGAACGGCTTTGGCAGCTCAGGCAACTCCACCACATCAAAGGCAGACTTGCCAAATACGAGCTTTACATTGTGCTTCTGCTCAATCTCCCTCATCTTTTTATAGAACAAGTCCATTGGGACGCTTTCGGCAATGTTCCTTCCAAAGCGGTAATTAAGCATGTTTTGGATTCCTATTGCAGGGCAGTTTTTGCCTGCTCTGATTTCTTCTGCAAACCTGGCAAGCTTTGGCAGCTCCTCATCGTTAAACCCCGGCACCCAGACAGGCGCTATGATTAAGTCCATTTTTGCAGGAATGTACCTTGCGATTTCCATGACTTTGGCTAAATTGTAGGGATAGCCTGCCAATTTGCCTGCTTTTTCAGGATCCAGGGCATTAAGGCTCAGGTTAATCCTTGTCAGGCCTGCCTCTGCAAGCTCGTCAACAAGCTGTTTTGTCAGTAATGTGCCGTTAGTGTCTATGGAGCTTCTTTTAACCCCTTTGACAGACATTATGCCCCTTACCAATTCAACCATGTCTGCATACAGGGTTGGCTCGCCCTGGGCATTTATATGCGCGTCAATGCTGCTGCTGTTCTTGAACTCAGCAATCTTTCTGAATTCATTAACCAAGTAATCCTTCTCAACGACAAAATCAGCCTTTCTTCTTGACAAAGGGCCTTCGTCCACAGAGCAGAATATGCAGCTTATGTTGCAGCTTGTTATGGGCTTTACCTCTATTATGTTCGTGCCCCTGTCAATCAAGCCAAAGTAATTAGTCCCTATAAGCGGAATGCCTGAGCTTTGGTGGATGTAAAATGTTGTCTTGTTGTTGAGCCTGTTTTTTAATTGCCTGAATGCGTTGGACAAAAGGAATTCAAATTTCCTTCTTGCTGTGCTTTCAGGCACATTATCAAATTTTATTGAATTCTTGTTTACCTCAAACGGAGCTATTTTTTCAAGGCTGCTTTCCTCAAGATAAGTATAAAACAGCCTGAGGAAATTAACCCTTACCCTGCCATTGTTCCGCTCAAAGCCCAAGTCCCTAAATACCAGCTCTGCCATAGGCTATGGCACGGAACAGAGTTTTAAAAAGGTATCTGTAAAGTTTTGTTTTTGCCAAACCAATATCAACAACAAATTATTTAAATACCATGCCCTATTTCTGGCTTTGAGGGTGGAAAATGCAGGAAGTTGTAATCACTTATGAGACCTTGTTTGAGCTTCTGAAAAGGGAGAAGGAGAGGACGGACTTGCAGAAGCTGGAGCCTACTTTCTTCAGCGATACAATCAATTACATTAAAGACAAGAAAAAGATACTCGAGGCAAAAAGCGACTCTGTCTTTGCAGCCGACGAGGGGAGAAAAACCGAAAGGCAGCTGGAGAACATATACAAAATCCTAAAGGAGCTTTACGAGAGAAGGGAAAAGAAGATAATAAGCATGGCATTGGACAGGAGCAGGACCAAATCCAGCCTGATAGACACGTCAGCGCTCCTGAAGGAGGAAAAAGTCATTTTTGACGCCTTGGCATCGCTTCTTGACAATTACAGGGATGCAATATTGTACAGCGTGCTTAACGAGAAAATGCCGTTCATGCAGCCTGCTGAAATCAAGCCCAAGGAGGAATTCAGGCCAGCCATTGAGCTGAAAAAGCCCACAAGGCTTCTGAGGTTCACAAGCCACGTGCCCAAGTTTGTCGGCACCGAGCTGGAGGAGTACGGGCCTTTTGGCGAGGAGGACATTGCGAACCTGCCTTCCGAGATAGCAGATGTCCTTATCGGCAAGGGAAAGGCGGATGAGATAAAAGAGGAGTGATTTTTGCCGACGATAATTTTCAGAATTAAATAGCAAAAGGTTTTTAAATAACGCTGAAACCCACTTTCTTATGAAAATGCCCAAGCTGGTCAACAGGTACTGCCCTTACTGCAAGAAGCACACAGAGCATACCATCACGGTTACAAAGAAAAAGAGCCCAAGCAGCCTAAAGTATGGCTCTAAGATAAGGGCAAGAAAAAGGGGAAGGGCAAGGGGCAAGGGCAATCTTGGAAGGTACTCCAAGCCCGCAATAAGCAAGTTCAAGATGACCGGCAAGAAAGCCACAAAAAAGACTGACTTTAGGTACGAGTGCAAGGTCTGCAAGAAAATGCATGTGCAAAGGCAGGGCTTCAGGGCAAAGAAGATAGAGTTTAAGTGATTAATTGCATCGGTACACTAAATAATCCCCTTCTGTTTTATCATGGAACTGGCTTAAAAACTCGCAATTTTGGTTCAGGAACCCTTTTACTTCATTAAAATACGAAATGCCCTGCCTGCTTCTTATTATAAACAAGACATCATTGCCCTTCAGCCTGCCCAGCACACTATTCAAGTCCGCCAATCCAGAAAGAAAAACCTCATTGTTTGTGTCAACAAAATCAAATGCTATCTTTTTGTTTGCCGACAAAGCCAACAAGGGAACAACAGAGTCATCACCAAACAGAATTGTATTTTTATCAGAGTTTGAACTGACAAAATCTGCCAAATCTTTGCCCCTTTCAAAGCCCCCAAAGCCCACTTTTTCTAGAAATAAAATATCCGCTGCAAGATTCCAGGCAAAAATCAATGTTAATAAGGCTAATATCAGCATTTCAAATTTTTTTTGAAAACTCACATTTTTATAAATCCACAGGATGCTATATCCGCCAATTATGGCCAAGAACGGGAATATGACAATAAAATAAAAGCCGAAAATCCTTTTTAATATTAATAAAAATATCAAATAAACGGCTGATACAGTAAAAAATGGGTTAGCCGCCCTTTTATCTTTTATAAAAATAAACAGGAAAGCGGAAAAAAACAAAATCCAGTTCAGCTTCACTATATCAAAATATTCCCTGAAATTTTCCCTGCCCCCGAAGCTTTTTAACAAATGGAACTTGTAAACGGGGCTTAAATAAGCGTCTTTCAGGAATAATGCAAAAATTCCGTTGACAAGCAGAAAAACAATCAAAAATGCCGAAGATAATCTTAAAAAGCTTTTTTTGTTCGACAGAAATACGATGCAAAATACTATAAATATCGGAACCAAGCTTAATAATCTGGTTATGCCGGCAACCCCGAAGAATATGCCTGCAAAAACATAGTTGCTTCTGTTAAACAGGAAATAAGCCCCGATAATCAGAAACATCATTGCAATTTCTATGCCAAATGAAAAGACAGAATTAAACATTACACCATAACTAAACAAAAATAACAAAGACGAGATAACCGCTTGGCTGCTGCCAAATTTTTCCTTTGCTATCTTAAAAACAAAGAATGCGGTTATTAAAGTTGAAATCATGGATACTGATTTCAAAGCAGCAATGCTGAATCCAAATGCTTTGTAAACCAATGCAATCAGGTATATCTGCAATGGCGGGTGGGCAAAGAAAAAATCCCGGTAAGGCATTTTGCCTTCGCTTACAAGCCTTCCCATGTAATAGTACACATTTTCATCGCCCGGCTGGATTGTTGACAGCCCCCTGAGCGTTATGGCTAAAAAGGCAGCCATGAAAGCTGCAAGAAGAACATACGGAAGCTTGTTTTTATCCATCAGGATTTTCAGATTTTCTTATATTTAAAAATTTTTGGTTAATCTCCTGCACCAAGGGAAAGGTATATAAATGGCTGGAAGTTACGCAAGCCAAAATGAGAATAAGGGAGCCGACAAGCAAATTCATAAAGATAAGATGCCCTAAATGCAAGAATGAGCAGATAACATTCGGAAAGACTGCAACAAAGGTTGACTGCCTTGTGTGCGGCAAGACTCTTGCAGAGCCGACAGGCGGCAAGAGCAGAGTAAAGGCAAGGGTATTGGAAGTTCTGGAATAGGCAAAATGCTGTCCAAGAAGCAGGGTTTTCCCGAGGAAAGCGAACTAGTTCTGTGCACGGTTACAAGCGTGCAGTTTCATTCTGTTTTCGTCAACATTGACGAATACGACAAGGGCGGCATGATACACATATCAGAGGTTTCTCCGGGCAGGATAAGGAACATAAGGGATTTTGTAAAGGAGGGCAAGAAGATTGTATGCAAGGTCCTCAGGGTTAACCAGGAAAAAGGCTACATAGACCTGTCATTGAGGAGGGTTAACGAGGCTGAAAAAAGGAGGAAAATAGACGGCATCAAAAGGGAGCAGAATGCCGAAAAAATAATTGAAAACACGGCAGGCAAGATAGGAATGGGCGTCGAGCAGCTGTACAGGGAGATATCCGAAAAGATGAAAGCATCGTCGCTCCATGAATTTTTTGAGTCAGCAGTCAGTGACGAAAGCGTACTTGAAAAGCTTGGAATCGACAAAAAGCACCTTGAAGTGCTCAGCGAAACAATAAAGCAGAGGATAAAAGTTCCCGAAGTGACAATAAAAGGGCGGCTTAAGATAACCAGCTATGCGCCTGACGGCATGGACGTGATAAAAGGCGCGCTGAAGAGCGCCGAGGAAGCCGCAAAAGGCAGGGTCAGCATAAACTACATGGGCTCCGGGATTTACAGGTTTGTAGTCACGTCAGACGACTACAAGAGAGCGGAAAAAATCATGAAGAGCGCAACTGAAAGCGCGATAAGCTACGCGGCAAAGCGCATGGGCACGGCTGAATTCAGCCGTGAGTCGGCATGAGGCACATTTTCAGGTGCAGCAAGTGCAATAAGTATACGATGAAAGAAGTCTGTGGCTGCGGCAGCAGGACAATCGCCCCAAAGCCACTGAAATACAGCCCGGGCGGCAAATTAGGCTCTTACAGGAGAAAGGCAAAGATTAGCGAGTACATTGGGAGAGGCATGCTATGAGGGACAGCTACTGGAAGATTATGCAGTTCGGGAAAATCCCGAGGCTGGACAAGCCCGTTTTGATAGAGGGGCTGCCGGGCATAGGCAACGTTGGCAAGGTTGCCGTAGATTTTCTCATCGACGAGCTGGGCGCTAAAAAGCTGTACGAGATAACCTCCTATACTTTTCCGCATTCTGTTTTTGTGAACGAGGACAACCTCGTTGAGCTGCCTGTTGTAGAAGTGTTTTACAAAAAGCTGGGAAAGAGGGACATTTTGCTTCTTGGAGGAGATGTGCAGCCCATTGACGAGATAAGCTCGTACGAGTTCTCCGAGAAGATACTTGACATAGTGGAGAAATTCCATGGCACAGAGGTGGTCACATTGGGAGGCATCGGGCTGTCTGACATTCCGAAAAAGCCAAGGGTTTACTGCACAGGCAACTCAAAAAAGATAATCAACAAGTACAAGAGCAGCATGGTAAGCAACAACCTGTATGGCGTAGTGGGCCCGATTGTCGGCGTTTCAGGCCTGCTGCTCGGGCTTGCATCAAGAAGAAACATAGAGGCAATATCATTTTTGGCAGAGACATACGGGCACCCCATGTACCTGGGCATTAAAGGAGCCAAGGAGATTTTGAAAGTGCTTGACAAAAACCTAAACCTTAATATCGACATAAACAAGCTCGACAGGGAAATAAAGGACATAGAAAGCGAGCTGATCAAAAAGACAGAGCAGCTGACAGAAGTGACAAAGCAAATTGCACTGAAGAAATTTCAGAAGAAATTCGGCAGGGATGTGGATTACATAGGGTAGAAAATTAATAATAGGGAATCTTAATTACCATTTCAATTCTTTTTCAATTCTATGGTTGAGTCCGGAAAAAATCTTTGAGGGATCTACTTGGATTTGTTTTCCACTGACTTTATGATATAAACTGAAATGTAATGACACTGGGTTTTTTGGGGGAAGTCTAGTTACTAAGTTATATTTAATTTGGTATAGTGCTCCAATACCATCTCCTTTTTTTACTTGATGTCCTTTTTTTACTTGATGTTTTATGTAAGTTGATGGTTCAACATAAGTATAAGATGATAGCAACCCGCTACCTTCTCTTCCATGTTCAATAACCACAGAAGGTGTCATACTCACATAATCTATTTCCTTAACAATTCCATCAGCAACTGCTATAACTTGTGTTGAATTTGGCAAACCTACCACAACTTCACCATCTTCTTTAACATATGCAACAAAATCGTAACTGGGATGCTCTGGAGAAAATCCTTTAAGATTTATCCATTGTTTAAATCCCTTTATGTCTGCGCCATTTACAGGAACTCTAAGATTTAAGTTAGGCATCCATAATTTCGTATTTTCTGTAACTTCTTCTAAACTATTGCTATGATCCATAAATCACATAATTATTAACTTATATTTAAAGTTTTCTACTTTAACCACTATTAAGTAATTATAATTATTTTTAATTTTAATAATTTTCTATATAGAAAATAAAATATGACGGCTCGTTTAATCGAAAAATATTTAAATATAGTATCTAAATAGACACATATGTATCAAAAAGGAAACAATAAAATTATTTTAGCATTATTCTTAGGAGATTACTCCAAGCAATTTTATTTAAGAGAAATAAGCAAATTGACTAGGATACCGCTCAAAACAACCCATAGGCTGGTTTCAAGTCTTGAAAGGGATAAAATACTAAAAAGTACAGTAAGCGGCAAAAATAAATACTTTAAGCTGAATTTTGGCAACCCCCAAACTAAGCTTTACTTACTTGAAGCAGAAATATATAAAACTTCCATTTTTATCGGTAAATACCCATTGTTTAAGACATTTTTGAAAGAACTGAACACTGGCAGCTTATTAATAGTTTTTGGAAGCTTTGCCAAATTTAAGGCAGAGAAAGATTCAGATTTGGATTTACTGATAGTATCAAAAAGAAAAGAAGATTTGCCTTTCCATTTATTAGGCTATAATTTACATAAAGTTGAATTGTTAGAGAAAGATTTTATAAAGGCTGTAGAAAATAATGAAACTTTGATTAAGGAGATAGCAGAAAATCATATAATACTGAATGACCATTCATTTTATGTTAATATTATGTGGGGTTTTTATGGACAGAGATAAAATTAAATGGTGTTTTAGATTAAAAGATGGCTTAAAGATAGTGGAGCCAAACGAAAGATTAGCAAAATCTTACCTTGAAGAAGCCAAATTGTCATTAGCAAGAGCCGATAAGGACTTTCAAGATGGAGATTTCCTTTGGACTACTGTTGTTATTTACTATGCTGAATATTATGCATTGTACTCGTTTCTTCAAAGGATCGGTGTAAAGTGTGAAAATCATTTTTGCTCTATTTTGGCTGTGGCATTGCTTTTAGGAGAAGAAAAAACAAAGACAATAAATTATCATAAAGGCAGAAGGATAGACGCACAATACTATATGAAAGTCGGAAAAGAAGAGGATGTGAAGAAAATGCTTCAGGAAGCAAAGATGTTTGTTTCAATGTTTGATAATATTGTTGCAGACTTAAATGAAGAGGAAGTAAATAATTATAGGGTTATTTTTAAAAAATTAAAATAAAGTGATAAACTCAATATTTATAAATAAAACAAATTTTCCATAAATTTAAACTAGGTAAAAATATATATGTGGCACATCAATTGATACAAAAGGAGTGCATAAGAATTAATTATAATGCCGAACATAAGTAATTAATAAAAATAGCTATGTTCGGCGAATATAATGAAGAACAAAACATTATTAAAAAATTAGGTTCTTCATTATAAAAGGTGGTTTTTTTGGACTATAAAATAAGAAAAATAAAGGCAAGGGAAGTTCTTGATTCAAGGGGCAATCCTACAATTGAGGTTGGCCTGAAGACAGAGGACTGCTGCGCAAAGGCAATCGTGCCGAGCGGCGCATCAACAGGAATACATGAGGCATTGGAGCTGAGGGATAATGATAAAAAGAGATATCACGGCAAAGGCGTTCTAAAAGCGGTTAATAATGTCAACAAAATTATATCAAAAAAATTAATAGGCTTGGATTGCAGAAAACAAAGAGAAATCGACAATATTTTAATCGAGCTTGACGGAACTGAAAACAAGTCAAAGCTTGGCGCAAATGCAATTCTTGCGGTATCAATGGCAGTTTGCAAGGCAGGCGCTATCTCTTCTAACAGGCAACTTTATGATTATGTTCAAAAACTATCAGGCTCAAAAAAATTAATGCTGCCTATACCAATGCTGGTTGTGTTGGAAGGGGGCAAGCACGCCGATAATTCAACCGATTTTCAGGAATTTTTGATATTGCCTAAAGGGGCAAAAAATTTTAGAGAGTCCTTGAGGTATGGCATGGAAGTTTATCACAGCCTTGAGGAAGTCCTGAAATCTAAGGGTTACAGCACTAATGTTGGCAACGAAGGCGCATTTGCGCCTAATTTAAATAGAAATGAAGAAGCTGTTGAATTGATTGCAGAAGCAATAGAAAAAGCAGGTTATTCTTTTAGAGAAGTGTCCATTGCTTTAGATTCTGCAAGTTCTGAGTTTTATGAAAATGGTAAGTATAATTTAAAAAAAGAAAAGAGAAAACTTACTTCGGATGAAATGATTGACCTATATGATAATTGGATTAAAAGATACCCCATTATCTCTATTGAAGATGGACTTGCACAAGACGATTGGAGTGGCTGGCAAAGGCTAAATAAAAGATTAGGAAATAAGGTACAAATAGTTGGAGATGACCTTTTGGTTACAAATCTCAAAAGGATAAATAAAGCAATAGAGTTAAATGCCGCTAATTCCGCACTAATAAAATTAAACCAGGTTGGAACTGTGACAGAAACAATTGATGCAATTGAACTCTCAAAAAAGAATGGCTTTAGCACTATATTATCGCAAAGGGCAGCAGAAACAGAAGACACATTTGCTGCAGACTTTGCTGTAGGCACATCCGTCAAAGAG